>JALVWZ010000155.1 GCA_027023115.1 Thermaceae bacterium | reverse complement strand
GTGCTCCTGCAAACCGGCAAGGTCCACCCCTTCCCCCTCTTCGCCATGGGCAGGGAATACTGGAATGGTCTGGAAACCTGGATCCGGCAAACCTTGGCCGCGGAGCACGCCATCGGTCCGCACGACGCCGACCTGCTTAGGTTGGTGGACGAGCCCGCCGAGGTGATCGCCGCTCTTCGCGCCGAAGATGAAGGCTGAGGCTCTGGAAAGGACGTTTTGGAACGACGGCTTGGCCGTGGCCGGCGTGGACGAAGCCGGGCGCGGCGCCCTCGCTGGGCCGTTAATGGTGGCGGCGGTCGTTCTGCCGCCGGGGCAATACCCCTTTCGCGACTCGAAAAAGCTCAGCCCGCGTCAGCGTGAGCTGCTGCTCGACCGCTTGCTGGCCTCGGCGCGGGCCTGGGCCGTCGCCGCCGCCAGCGCCGCCGAAGTGGACCGCCTGGGGGTGCTCGCGGCCACCCACCGAGCCGCTTACCGGGCGCTGGCCCGCCTGCGCGTCGAGCCGCAGGCGGTAGTCAGCGACTATCTCTTCTTGGACCTGGAAACACCCCTCCTGGCGCCGCCACGCGCCGAAGACAAGAGCCCGAACGTGGCAGCCGCCTCGATCCTCGCCAAAGTGGTGCGCGACCGTTACATGCTGGGGCTGCACCAGCGCTGCCCGCAGTACAACTTTGCCGCCAACAAGGGCTACGGTACCGCCGAGCACCTGTCCGCCCTCCAGGCTTTGGGCCCCTGCCCGGCCCACCGGCGCAGCTTCGCGCCGGTGGCGCACAGGCGGCTCCTCTAATAAATAAAGGTTTCTTAATCTTCTTTTTAACGGTCAAAGGCTCAAGCGGGTTAAACTCGGCGTGGAGGGAATATGAAAAAGACTCTCGCGCTTCTGGCACTTTTGGGCCTGCTCTCGGCCTGCAGGCTGACCATTCGCCCCGGCGACGTCAGCTTTGGCGCCAGCTTTGACTTCGAGCTGAGCAACGTCATCACCCGTTTCGAGCCCGACCGCGGCGTCGGCGCTGGTTATTACGTCGGCGACGAGGTGCGCTTCATTATCAGCCTCACCCGGCCCGGCTTCGTCAGCCTGGTAGCCATCGACCCCGACGGCCGCACCTACGAGTTCGAACACGGCATTTACCTGAACGCCGGCACCTACGTTCTGCCCCTGCCGGAAATGCGCCACCGTTACGTGGTGGACTACCCTACCGGCAAACAACGGGTGCGCGCCATCTACACCAGCAGCCGCCCTACCGCCGTCCACTTCCTGGGCGTTTACACCCGCGAGCGCTTCAACGAACGGCTGCGGGTCTACTTTGACGATTGCCACGCCGAGGTGCGCGATTTGGCCGAAACCTACTTTTACATTTATGCGCCTTAGAATACCACCGTCATTTTCGCATAACTTGCGCCCGCTATGTGCTGGAGAATATAATCGTAGCGTAACAATGCAGTACTCAAAGGAGGTTTTTAGATGAAGCGTCGTGATTTTATGAAAAAGGCAGCCGTTGGCGTAGCTGCGAGCAGCGTCTTTGGGCCGGTGTTCGCGCAGACCAACAAGCGGATTCGCTGGCGTATGACTACCAGCTGGCCCAAGTCGCTCGACACCATCTTTGGCGGGGCGCAGACCATCGCCGACCGCGTGCGCGAGATGACCGACGGCAAGTTCGACATTCGCGTTTACGCCGCGGGAGAGATCGTCTCCGGCCTCAAGGTGGTAGACGCCGTCCAGCAGGGCACCGTACAGGCGGGCCACACCGCCGGCTACTACTACATCGGCAAGAACCCGGCCTTCGCCTTCGCCACCGCCCTACCCTTCGGCCTCAACTTCCGCCAGCAGAACGCCTGGCTCTACGACGGCAACGGCAACAAGCTGCTCAACGAAATGTTCGCCGACTTCAACATGATCGGCTTCCCCGCCGGCAACACCGGCGTGCAGATGGGCGGCTGGTTCCGCAAGGAAATCAAGACCTTGGCCGACCTGAAAGGTCTCAAGATGCGCATTCCCGGCCTGGGCGGCAAGGTCATGTCGCGCCTGGGCGTTACCGTGCAGGTGCTCGCCGGTGGCGACATCTTCCCCGCTCTCGAGCGCGGCGCCATCGACGCCACCGAGTGGGTCGGCCCCTATGACGACGAAAAACTCGGTTTCTACAAGGTAGCCAAGTACTACTACTACCCCGGTTGGTGGGAGCCGGGCCCCACGCTGCACACCTTCGTCAACCTCAAGGCCTGGAATGCGCTGCCCAAGGAGTACCAGCAGATCTACAAGACCGCTGCGGCGCAGGCCAACCAGCAGATGATGGTCGACTACGACTTCAAGAACCCGCCCGCCTTCAAGCGCCTGCTCTCCAAGGGCGTCAAGCTGCGCCGCTTCTCCAACGAGATCATGGACGCCGCCCTCAAGCAGTCCTTCGACCTCTTCGAAGAAACCGCCGCCAAAGACGCCTTCTACAAGAAGGTCTACACCGACTGGAAGGCCTTCCGCCAGGAGATCTACCGCTGGTACGGCACCGCCGAGTCCGCCTACCTGCAGTACGTCGCCTCGCGTTCGTAGCCAAACGCTCTTACAAAGCCCCCGGCACTCCGGGGGCTTTTCTTTTCTGCTATCGGAGGCTGGCGGGCCCTGGTAATAGAGCAGCGACATCTCAACCGCGAGTAACTGAGCGCAGGGCAGTAAACGGCGTGGCCGGAAAGCGCCCAACGGAAAGGGCCGCGCCAATGCGCGGCCCTTCTCCCGAACGACCGTCCTAGTATCCAGACGAAGTCACGCTCAGCAGCCAGGTGGCAATCTCCGGGAAGATTACCATCAGGGCCAAACCGATCACTTGAATGATGATGAAAGGCACCGCGCCGCGATAGATGTGCATGGTCGTCACCTCGGGAGGCGACACCCCCCGCAGGTAGAAGAGCGAGAACCCAAACGGCGGCGTCAGGAACGAGGTTTGCAGGTTCATGCCAATCATGATTCCGAACCAGACCAAGGCCAAGCGCGCCGGTTCCATGGCGTTCG
>JALVWZ010000154.1 GCA_027023115.1 Thermaceae bacterium | reverse complement strand
CCAAAGATCAGCGCCACCCAGAAGAGAACGGTAAAGTTGGGGAAAAGTATTAGCGGCAGCATCACCAGCGACATGGTGACGCCGGATATGTAGATGGGCAGCTTGCGGCCTACCCTATCGGACCAGCGCCCCGCCGGAACCGAGCTGATAGCCGCCCCCAGGGAGATGACCAATCCCAGCAGGGCCACCGCCTGAAAGGCTTTGCTGGCAATGACCCGCCCCCAAAGGCTGAATACGCGCACCACGTCAGCCAGGTAATACTGCAAATACGTCTGCACCACGTACTGGCCAAACATGACCAAAAAGCGCGTCCACCAGACCCAACGGAAGTCGGGGTTCTGCCAGGGCGCCGCCATGCTCTTCCAAAAGCCTTCTTCGCGGGCCGACGCCTCCGCCGACTCGCGGATGAACACTATGGTCCAGGCGGCGGCGGCCAGGTTCAGGAGCGCCGTCAGTATGAAAAGTAACGGCAGTTTGCCAATGGCGAAACCGACCGCGCCGGCGGCTATCTGGGCCACGACCTGTAAGGCGCCCATCCAACCAGAGGCGGTGCCGCGGTGCTCGCGTTCCACCAGGTCAGGTATCAAAGCCGAGTACGGTCCGGTTGCCAGGTCATCGGCTAATTGCAAGATGATGTAGGCGGCAAAAAGTGACCAATAAGACGGCGCATAGGCCATCCAGACCAGCCCAAGTGCGGTCAGTAACGACCCTACCGCCAGGTAGGGCATCCGTTTGCCCCAACGGGTGGGGAAACGGTCGGAAATGTAACCGAAGACAGGCGGCCCAATGAAGGCCATCACCGCACCAACGGCAAAGAGCCAGCCTAGCCGGGTCGCCTTTTCAGCCGGATCAACCAGCTCGGCCACCCGCGCCGGCAAGAGCACCAGCAGGACCAAAAACCACTTGAAGCTGGTAGCGAACCAGTAGGCGGAGAGCGTTATATACCAGACGGTGGTATGCCGGCGCATTAGTTTTTAGTATAACTTTCTGTAATATTCACAGGCGGCTGGCCTCGGGAACCACCAAAAGCGGTAGCTCGGCTGCATACAGGAGACCGACGACGTTGCGGCCGATACGGGTCCAGTGACTACTCCTGGCCTTGGAACCGACGGCCAGCAGGTCCAGCTTGTGCTCGCGGGAAAGGTCGAGCAGGCCCTCTATCTCCTCGCCGCGGGCCACCACCAACGGCCCCTCGTAGCCAAGCGATTGGCGCAGCGCCGCTTCGGCGCGGGAATCGAGGTCGGCTTCTTCCAGAGCCTCCGGCGGCAAATACTGGGGTATGCAGCAGCTCCAGGGTCCGGTGCTGATCAGGTGGAAGGCATAGAGCTCGGCTCCGGCGGCGGCTGCCAGCTGCTCAGCGGCGCGCAGGGCCGCCAGGGCCGCGCTGGAGTCGTCCACGGCCACACCCACGCGCTCGACTCGCTCTAGGGGCGCTTCGGGACTGATCGAGAGAACCGGGCGCTCACCGCGGTGCATCAGGTAACGAGAAACGCCACCGCGGGCGATACGTTCCAACGGCGTCCGCCCCTCGGAAGCCAAAACTACCAGGCTGTGGTTCTTGGCCTCGGCGGCCACCTCCTGAATGGGGTTGCCGCGTGGCAGGCGCAGCTCGGTCCCTGCGGGCACCAAGAGCTCCAGCTTCTTCCGTGCCAACTCCGCCAGCGCCTCCCCCACTCTGGCAAAGAGTGGATCGAGCTCCGGCTGCCAGACCTCCCGAAAGCGCCGCGGCGCCGAACGCAGGTAGCTATCGGCGACTACGTGCATGGCTACCAAAGGTTTGTTGAGAACCGCGGCCGCCACGCCGGCGCTGCTGATGACCTCATGACTGCTGGAACCAAGGTCTACGGCTGCTAGCACACCGCCCATCTCGCCCTCCCTTCTTTCTTCACCTCCAGCCTAGCGCAGAAAGACGGGGACCGGCGTCCTGAAACGTATAATGCCGGGGTGGTGCTCCACCTGCGCGAACACCGGCTCGACCTGACGCGACCACGTTTAATGGGCGTTTTGAACGTAACGCCCGATTCTTTCTCCGACGGCGGCCGCTTCATGGACGTTGCCGCCGCGCTGACGCACGCCCAGAAGCTGGCGCAGGAGGGCGCCGACATAATAGACATAGGCGCCGAGTCCACCCGCCCCGGCGCGGAGCCCGTGAGCGCCGCCGAAGAAAAGCGGCGCCTATTGCCGGTTTTGGAGGGGGTTCTCGACCTCGGCTTGGCCGTCAGCGTAGATACCCGCAAGCCCGAGGTGGCGGCGGCGGCCCTGAAAATGGGGGCGCACCTGCTCAATGACGTTGGTGGCCTGCAAAACGAGCAAATGGCCGCTTTGGCCGCCGAGTACGGAGCAGCACTGGTGGTCATGCACACGCCGGTGAACGACCCACGCACGATGATGCAGCACGCCCGCTACGACGACGTGGTGAGCGCCGCAATCGGGTTTCTCGAGCAACGAGCGGAGAAGGCACTGGCTCTGGGCGTGCCGGAGGTGATACTCGACCCCGGCTTTGGTTTTGGGAAAACCACGGAACAGAACTTGGAATTGCTGCGGCGGCTGCGCGAGATTACCGCGCTGGGCAGGCCGGTGCTGGTCGGGCTCAGCCGCAAGCGGACCATAGGCGAGCTCAGCGGCGTCAACGACCCGCAACAGCGTGTTTGCGGCAGCGTGGCCGCGCACCTGGCGGCGGTGCAGCGGGGAGCGCGCCTCCTACGGGTTCACGACGTGGCCGCCCACGCACAGGCGCTGGCGGTTTGGGATGCGGTGGAGGCCTGAATGGGAAAGATTGCGCTGATGGGGCTGGAGTTCTATGGCCGGCACGGGGTAAAGCCGGAGGAAGGCGCTTTGGGGGCGCGCTTTTTGGTGGACGTGGAGCTGGAAGTAGATTTCGAGGGCAAGGGGGATCGCCTCGAGGCCACCGTTGATTACGCCGAGGTCCATCGCCTGGTGGCCGCGGTGGTCACCGAAGAACGCTTTTACCTGATCGAGGCCCTGGCAGACGCCCTCGCCG
>JALVWZ010000153.1 GCA_027023115.1 Thermaceae bacterium | reverse complement strand
CTGGAATACCTTAAGTCCCACACTCCCGCCATAATCGTACTCGACGACCTGCACGAAAACGGCCTCGACTCGGCTGGCTTCATCTGGCGCATCAAGCGCGTCAAGCGCCTCAAGAAAACGCCCACCATCCAGATCATCCACAAGACCTCGGAGCGGGAACGGCTGACCATCGAAATCTCCGGCGCCGACCACATCGTCGAGTTGCCCATCAAGAACAGCCGCTTCCGCAAGCTGATTGCCAGCCTTCTCAGCATCTCCCGGTAGACTAGGTTCGTGAAGCTCGGGCGCTATCTCAAACTGCTGGCGCTGGCCCTCGTGGTGGGGGTCGTGCTGGCCGTCGCCATCGTAATCCGCGGCTGGACCAGCAACCTGCCCAGCCTGGACGCGCTCGAGAACCTCAGGCTGACCTCCACCACCACCGTCTTCGCCGCCGACGGCACCCCGATAGCGCAGCTGGCCAGCGAGGAAGACGGCATGTCCATCAACCGCATGCTGGTCAAGCTCGACGACGTTTCACCGGCGGCCGTGGCGGCCATCGTCGCCTCCGAAGACCGCCGTTTCTTCCGTCACTACGGCGTCGACTGGTTCCGTATCGGCGGAGCTTTCTGGCAGACCATTCGCGGTCACTTGCAGGGCGGTTCCTCGATTAGCGTACAGGTCATCAAGAACACCCTCTTGCGCAATCTCTCGGGAGTGCGCTCGATCGAGCGCAAGTTCAAGGAGATCCCGCTGGCCATCGAGCTGGAACGCCGCTACACCAAAGAAGAGATACTGGAAATGTACCTCAACGTTTCCTTCTGGGGCGGCAACCTCTGGGGCATCCGCGCGGCCAGCGAGGCCTACTTTGGCAAGGACCCCAGCGAGCTGACGCTGGCCGAGGGCGCCTATCTGGCGGCGCTCATTCCCGGGCCCAACGCCCGCTACCGCGACCTGCCGCGCGTGCGCCGGCGGATGAAGGCGCTGCTGGAGCAGATGGTTACGGATGGCTGGATTACCCGCGAGATGGCCGACGCCGCCTGGCGCCAGCCGTTGGTGCCCAAGGGCTGGCAGGCCGAGTACGATGCCGAAGGCGGCCTGAAGAGCGCCAAGCTGGTGAACCCCGGGGCCAATACCCTGCCCGACCTGGTGGTTCAGGTGGCCCCGCACTTCGTCTACGAAGTGCGCAAACAGCTAATCCGTCGTTTTGGGCGGGCCAAGGTGTTCGGTCAGGGCGGCCTGCGCGTCTACACCACCCTCGACGTCGAGATGCAGCGCGCCGCCGAGGCGGCGGCCCGGGCTGCGCAGAAGCGCGGCCTGCCCAAGGGGGCGCAGCTGGCCCTGGTGGGCCTTGATCCGGAGACGGGCAGGGTCTACGCGATGCTCGGCGCGCTGCCGGGCACCGAAGGCGAGTTCAACCGCGCCACCCAGCTCGGTGATGGCGCCGGCCGCAGCCCCGGCTCCTCCATCAAGCCCTTCGTTTACACCACCGCCCTGGCCAGCGGCTGGAGCCAGGCGAGCATGGTCGAGGACAAGGAAGTAAGCTTCCCCGACCCAACCCAACCCGGCGGCGTATGGAAACCCAAGAACTACGACGGCACCTTCATGAACCAGGCCATTACCATTCGCTACGCCATGGACCGCTCGCTCAACGTTCCGGCTATCCTGACCGCTGACAGCCTGGGGGTCAGGAAGCTGGCGGCGGCGCTGGGCAGCGCCGGCTTCAAGGTGGCCAAGACGCCCGGGCTGGCAATCGCCATCGGCGGCGGCGTGGGGGCCACGCCCCTGCAAACGGCGGCCAGCTATGCCGCCTTCGCCAACGGCGGCTGGCGGGTGGAACCGCGGCTCATAGAGCGGGTGGAGGACGCGGCCGGGCACGTCCTTTACCAGGCCAAGCCGCTGCGGACGCGCCTTTGGAGCGCCGACGTGGCCTACCTGGGCTGGGACATGCTCAAGGGTTACGTTTACGACGAAGACCCGCTGGGACGCGCCAACCTGGCCTGGCGGGCGCGGATTCCCGGCCGTGTCGTTGGCGGCAAGACCGGCACCTCGAACAACGCCCGCGACCTGTGGTACGCTGGGGTGACGCGGGGAATGAGCGCGGTCGTTTGGGTGGGCCGCGACGACAATCAGCCGATGAAGATGAACGGCCGCGAACCCTCCTCGTCGGTGGTCAACCCGCCCATCTGGAAAGACTTCGTAGAGAACGCCCTCAGGGGCCGCCCGGCGGGGGACTTTGCGGCCCCCGAGGGATTGGTGCAGACCAAGATGGACCTCCTCGGCGGCGAGGCCAGCCCCAGTGGGGTTCCGGCCTACTTCAGGGCCGGGCGCGCGCCGGCACCGGCCGGGTTGCCGGTGGGGGTTTCGGTGATGCTGGGTCTCGAGCCCAACCGCGACTGTATAGCCGGGCCCGAGTGGGCGCCCGAGCAGCTGCGCTGGAAGGCCGTGGCGCCGGACCAGGTCAGCCGCTATCGTTGCCGTTGAGCCGTCGCGCGAACAAAAAAGAACCGGCGGCCGAAGCCGCCGGCTTTTGAGATCGTTTGCTTACTGACAGTCGGGGCAGAGACCGCGCAGCTCGACCCGCGGGTCGCCCACGAACCAACCGGTGCGCCCTTCGACGGCCCGGGCCACCTTTTCGGCGTCGAACTCGGGCAGCTCGTCTTCCATTACGTCTTCGATGCGCCCGCAGCTGGTGCAGAAGAGGTGGTGGTGCTTCTTGGTGAAGCCGTCGTAACGGGTGTGGCCCTGCTGGTCCTTGAACTCCCAGAGCAAGCCCGCGTCGCGTAACACCTGCAGGTTGAGGTAGACCGTGGAAAGGCCGATGGAATAGCCTTTCTTCTTCAATCCCTGGTAGAGCTCTTCGGGCGTGGGGTGAACGTTCTTGCGATCCAGGTAGGCCAATATGCGTTCACGTGGGAGGGTGTGACGCAACCCGACAGCCTTCAGTCTTGAGCGGTAGACCTCTTTTTCCTTTGTTTTTGCCATACGAATGCCTCCAATCTATTTACTTGTAAGTATAGCCGATACTCGTTCCAAGCGCT
>JALVWZ010000152.1 GCA_027023115.1 Thermaceae bacterium | reverse complement strand
CCCTCAGCCCCGAGCAACTGGTGCTGCGGCACGATAACCCGCTCCACTACGCGATCGTCGACGAGGTAGACTCGATCCTCATCGACGAGGCGCGCACTCCGCTGATCATCTCCGGCCCCGCCGAGAAGGCTACCGACCTCTACTACCGCATGGCCGAGGTGGCGCAAAAGCTGGAGCGCGGCGTCAAGCCTGAACCGGGCGAAAAGGACCAGGAGCCCACCGGCGACTACACCATCGAAGAAAAGCAGCGCGCCGTTCAGCTCACCGAACGCGGTATCGAGCGGGCTGAAAAGCTGCTCGGAATTCCCGGCCTCTTCAGCCCCGAGAACATGGAAAAGGCGCACATGCTCATTCAGGCAATCCGCGCCAAGGACCTCTACCACCGCGACCAGGACTACATAGTCCAAGACGGCCAGGTAATCATCGTCGACGAGTTCACCGGCCGTCTGATGCCCGGCCGCCGCTTCGGCGAGGGGCTCCACCAGGCCATCGAGGCCAAAGAGGGCGTCAAGATCGAGCGCGAGAACCAGACCCTGGCGACGATCACCTACCAGAACTTCTTCCGTCAGTACGACAAGACCGCCGGTATGACCGGCACGGCCAAGACCGAGGAGAAGGAGTTCCAGGAAATCTACGGCATGGACGTGATCGTCGTCCCCACCAACCGCCCGGTTATCCGCCAGGACCATGCCGACGTGGTCTACCGTACCGAGCAGGGCAAGTTCATGTCGGTGGTCGAGGAGATTGCCGAGCGCTACGAGAAGGGGCAGCCGGTGCTGGTGGGTACCATCAACATCGACAAGTCCGAGCGTCTCTCGGCGATGCTGCGCGAGCCGCGCTACTACCTGCCGCGCGTGGAGATGCGGGCCAACATCTTCAAGAAGGCCATCCAGAAGCAAAAGGGCGGCGAGTGGGACAAGCTCAACAAGCTACTTGCCCGCCCGGCCAACATCCGCGAGCAAAACCTGGCCCAGTTCGATGAGCTGGTGGCGGGCGCTGGCGGCGCTGCCAAGGACGCCTGGGATCAGCTGCGTGCGGCGGTACACACTCTCGAGCTAATCCGCAAGGGCATTCCCCACCAGGTCCTCAACGCCAAGCACCACGAGCGCGAGGCCGAGATAGTGGCCCAGGCCGGCCGCTCCGGCACCATAACCATCTCGACCAACATGGCTGGTCGCGGCACCGACATCAAGCTGGGCGGCAATCCCGAGGAGATCGCCAAGAACATCCTCGAAAAACAGGGCCTCGACCGCTACGAGTGGAAGGTCGAGCTCTTCGTCAAGAAGCTGATCCAGGGCGAGGAGGACGAGGCCCGGAAGCTCGCCGCCGAGCTGGAGGTCGCGGACGAGACGATCGAAGAGATCAAGAAGATCCGCGACGAAGCCGTGATCGACGAGCAGCGGGTCAAGGAGCTGGGCGGCCTTGCCATCATCGGCACCGAGCGCCACGAATCGCGCCGCATCGACAACCAGCTGCGTGGCCGCAGCGGCCGCCAGGGCGACCCGGGCGAGAGCCGCTTCTACGTTTCCTTCGACGACGAGCTGATGCGCCTCTTCGCCTCCGACCGGGTGGTGGCCATGCTCGACCGGATGGGCTTCGACGACTCGGAACCCATCGAGCACAAGATGGTCACCGGCGCCATCGAGCGCGCCCAGAAGCGCGTCGAAGACCGCAACTTCGGCATTCGCAAGCAGCTACTCCAGTTCGACGACGTAATGGCCCGCCAACGCGAAGTGGTCTACGAGCAGCGCCGGATGGTGCTCCTCGGCAAGGACGAGGACGTTCGCGAAGCGGCGCTGGCGATGGTGGAAGACACCATTGCCGCCATCGCCGAGAACTACGTCAACCCCGAGATCCACCCCGAGGATTGGGACCTGGAGGGCCTCAAACTGGCGCTGATCGACGTGGCTCCCGGCTTCGAGTCGTTCGACTTCGAGCGGCTTCGCAAGGTGGACGCCCAGGAAGCGTTGCAGATGCTGGTGGACGAGGCGGTGCGCCTCTACGAGCAGCGCGAGGAGGAGCTGAGCCCCGGGGTCATGCGGGCGGTGGAGCGCTTCGTTATCCTCAGCATCGTCGACGCCGCTTGGAAGGAGCACCTCCACAACCTCGACGTTCTCCGTCAGGGCATCGGCCTGCGTTCCTACGCGCAAAAGGACCCGTTCCGCGAGTACAAGTTCGAGGCGACCCGCCTGTTCAACGAGATGATCGCCCACATCAAGAGCGAGTCGGCCAAGTTCTTCTTCCGCCTCAAGGTGGAGGCTGAGCCGCCCAAGCCGAGCGTTTACGTGCCGATGCCCGATAAGAAGGCGGGCAAGAAAGAACAGGCCCAGCCGGCCAAGGCGCAGAAAAAGCAGCCGCCCAAGAAAAAGAAGAAGATCGGCCGCAACGACCCCTGCTGGTGTGGCAGCGGCCTGAAGTACAAGCACTGTCACGGTAAGGACGAGTAGAACCGCGTTAGCGGCGGGAGTCGGCGAACTGCTTGGCGGTGCGCCCCGAAAATCCGTGGCCCTCGAGGGCGAAGCGGAGCGCGGCGGCGCGCGTCTTTTCATCCAACTCTTCCCGGCCCAGGTGGCGGGCCACCGCCGCCAAGTAGAGCTTCTGATCGAACGGGGGGAAGGTGAGGTGCAGGCCGAAGCGGTCAGCCAGGGCCAGGCGTTCTTGCAGCGTGTCCCAGGCGCCGGGCTCGGCCCCCGGGTCGGGGCGGTCGGCCCAGTCTTCGCGCAGGATGTTCTTGCGGTTGGAGGTGGCTATCAGGAGCACGTTGGCGGGAGTTTCCCAGATAGCCCCGTCAAGCAGCGCCTTGAGCTGACGCCAGCCGCGGTCGGCGGCGTCGTAGGAAAGGTCGTCTACGTAGAGCACGAAGCGCTGGGGCAGGTCGCGCAGCCTTTCCAACAGTTCCGGGAGCGTCAGCAGACCCTCCGGCAGCACCTCCACCAACCGCAGCCCCCTGTCTGCATACAGCGCCCGCAGAGCCTTGACGGCGGTGGACTTGCCGGTGCCGCGGGCGCCGTAGAGGAGGG
>JALVWZ010000151.1 GCA_027023115.1 Thermaceae bacterium | reverse complement strand
GAGCCGACACGCTGGTGGGCTTCTTCCACCTGGGCAAGAAGCCCAGCGGCTCCGCCGATCCCTACGGCCTGCGCCGCGCCGCTGCCGGCTTGGTGCGCATCCTCGGCCGGATGGGGTGGGAGGTTCCTCTGCAAGACGTACTGGAAGCCGCGGCCGCGGCCTACCGCAATCGCGGGCTGGAGGTGAGCCCCGAAACGGTGGAGGCCGCGCGCACCTTCGCCGAAGAGCGCCTGGAATCGCTGCTTACCGAGGCCGGCCTGCCCACTTTGGCGGTTCGCGCCGCCATGAGCGCCCCTTCGGTCTACGGCAAGATGCTCCGGGCCCGCCTGATATACGAGCTGATGCAGCGGCCCGAGTTCGCCGAACTGACCCGCCTCTACAAGCGCGCCGCCAATTTGGCTTCACAAAGCGAGCACGCCGCCGAGCCCAACCCCGCTCTCTTCGCCACCCCTGAAGAAGCTAGCCTCTACGAGTCCCTCTCCCCCACCGCGCGGGCCACCAGCGAGCTACTCGAGCGCGGCGCATCGTTGATGCCACCCTGGGACCCGGCCGCCCCCCTGCTCAAGGCCGACCTGACCAGCCTCGAAGCGCCGCTGACCCAGATACTCGCCCTGGCGGACGCCCTCGACCCGTTCATGGACAACGTCCTGGTAATGGTCGAAGACGAAGGAGTACGCGAAAACCGACTCGCCCTCCTGCGCGGCGTCCGCGACGCTCTGGCCCGGCTGGGGCAACTGGAAATGCTCGGCGCATGAGTTTTTATGCCCATTTAGCATAACAAGGCCGCTCCGGCGGCCCTTTTTACTTGCGTCGCGCCGAGCGGCGTGCTACTTTGAGTGAATCTTTTTGCGTGCCGCACGGCGCGCCCGGGAGGAACGATGCGTGTCGCCATAGTAGGAGCTACCGGAGCCGTAGGCAAAGAGCTGATCAAGGTACTTGAAGAACGCGAGTTTCCGCTGGACGAACTGCACCTCTACGCCAGCACCCGCTCCGCCGGCACTACCATGACTTTCCGCGGCCAAAAGCTCACCGTAGAGCTCACCCCCGAAGGCCCTATCACCGCCGATATCGTGCTGGCCAGCGCTGGCGGCGGCGTTTCCAAGAAGTGGGCCAAAACCTGGGCCAGCGAAGGCGCCGTGGTCGTCGATAACTCTTCGGCCTGGCGCTACGACCCCGAAGTGCCCCTAGTCATCCCCGAGATCAACCCCCAGGCGGCAAAAAACCACAAGGGCATCATCGCCAATCCCAACTGCACCACCGCCATCCTCGCCGTCGCCCTTTGGCCGCTGCACCGCGCATTTGGCGCCAAGAACGTGGTAGTCAGCACCTATCAGGCCACCAGCGGCGCCGGCGCCGAGGGCATGCAGGAACTGCTGGACGAAACCCGCAACTTTTTGGACGGAAAGCCGGTTGTTCACAAGGTCTTCCAGCACCCGATCCCCTTCAACGTCATCCCCCATATCGATTCCTTTCAGGACAACGACTACACCCGCGAGGAAATGAAGGTGGTCTGGGAGACCCGCAAGATCTTCGGGGAACCGGAGATGAAGATTAGTTGCACCGCCGTGCGCATCCCCACCCTGCGGGCGCACTCCGAGGCCGCCACGGTGATCTTCGAGCGCCCGGTCAGCCCCGCGGCCGCCCGTGAGGTGCTCGCGAGCGCTCCGGGGGTGGAGGTGGTGGACGAACCCGCTCGGGCCCGCTACCCCATGCCCCTCACCGCCACCGGTAAGTGGAATGTCGAAGTGGGCCGCGTCCGCCAAAACCTGGCCTTCGACAACGCCCTCGACTTTTTCGTGTCCGGCGACCAGCTCCTCAAGGGGGCTGCTCTCAACGCCGTGCAGATCGCCGAGCTGCTGGTGTAGACCGGGTATAATGAGTATCGAAAGGAGGTCGTCATGGCTGTCTACAAAAAGATCGAGCTGGTAGGCACGAGCAAAGAAAGCCTCGAAAGCGCCATCCGCAACGCCGTCAAGAAGTCCTCCGAAACGCTGCACAATCTCGAGTGGTTCGAGGTCAAGGAGATTCGCGGCCGTCTCAACGAGGGCGATGTCGCGGAGTTCCAAGTGGTGCTGCAGGTAGGCTTCAAGCTGGACTGACCGTGTCAAAATCCTTCTTCGAAATCGTTTGGTACGTGCTCACCGACCCTTCTCGGCCCGGTGAGCACCTTACTTTGACGGCCGCCGAGGTCAAGTACGCCCTCGTCTGGAGCAGTTCGAAAGCGGCGCTCGATTTCAGCCGCGAGCTCAGCGCCGCCAAGGGAATGAAGGTCGTTCCCCTCTATTCTTGGACACTCAAAGACTCTTTCCTGACCGCCTCCGAGCAGATCGGCTCGAGCCATCTCCTCATCGACTATCAACCCGGCGCGCTCGAGGCCGCTGCCGTCCCCATCCCCACCGCCCGCAAACGCATCTCGCCACTGCGCGATGCTCAATAATTGCTTCTCGATTTATTGCCACTTCTCCCACTCTCTAGTACTTGATTTGCTTAGCCTTTCTGTACAATGATCCTTTCCATCCGCGTCTCTGGCTACGCTGTTTTTTGCAAGGGCCAAGCCTCGGATTAATGACGCGGCATGGGCCCCGGTTCGCGGGCGCAAAGCGCCCATGGCCTGGGACTCGTCTTCGCCTTTCGCTGACTTAATGCCGATTCTCCGGACTAAGCCGGCCGAGGTCCGGGGTCCATATCGGTAGAGAAGCCGGGGTTCGTTTGCCGCTGACGCTCCTACGCTGGAATGTAGGGGAGGGTTTCAAACCCTCCCCTACCGGTCAAACGCTGAGGGCTGGGCATGTCGCTTGGGCGGCACAAGCCTTTTGCCTCCCCTGCCGGGGGAGGTGGCGGCAAAGCCGCCGGAGGGGGGTTGTTTGAGGCGGTACGTGGTACATTGTGCGTGGTACGTGGTACATAGTGCGTGGTACGTGGTGATTAGTTTGTAGGAGGTGGGATGTGGGGTGTGGGAGGTGGGAGTGGGAGACGTGCGTAGTACGTGGTGCGTAGTTCGTGGTTCGTGGTACGTAGTATGTGGT
>JALVWZ010000150.1 GCA_027023115.1 Thermaceae bacterium | reverse complement strand
CCCACCTCCGCTTCCAGGCGCTGCATCCTCTCCAGCTCGGCGTAGCGGCCGCCGGCTGCCAGAAGTTCTTCGTGGGTGCCCTCCTCGACGATGCGGCCGTCTTCCAGCACCACTATCCAGTCGGCGTGGGCCAGGGTGGAGATGCGGTGGCTGATGAGGACGGTGGTCTGCTTGCCGAGCACCTGGCGCAAACCCTCCAGAATGCGGGCTTCGGTCTCGGTATCCACCGCGCTCATGGCGTCGTCCAGAATGAGCACCTCCGGCTCCTTGGCCAGCGCCCGCGCCAGCGCTACCCGTTGCCGCTGCCCTCCGGAAAGGGTTACCCCGCGTTCCCCCAAGAGGGTGTCGTAGCCGTCGGGAAAGGCCATTATGTCGTCGTGAACGCCGGCCAGCTTGGCCGCCCAGACGACCCGCTCCATGTCCAACTCGGGCAGGCCAAAGGCGATGTTGGCGGCTATGGTTTCGGAGAAGAGGAAGGGTTCTTGTTGCACGCCGGCCATGCCGCCGCGCAGCACCCGCAGGGGGATTTCCTGAACCGGGTGGCCGCCGGCCAGGACCCGGCCGCGGCTGGGCTCGAGAATACGGGGGATCAGGCGCGCCAGCATGGTCTTGCCGCTGCCGGTGCGGCCGGTTACCCCCAACGTGGTGCCGGGGGCAATGCGCAGACTGATGCCGTTCAGAATCGGGCGCCCCTCGAGCTCAAGGTGAACGTCGTCGAAGACGATCTCCGGTTGGTAACTCTTGATCTGGTAATTGGTCTGAGGTCCGTCGCCAATGCGCGGCTCGGCGTGCAACAGCTCCTCCAGCCGTCCCCAACTGGTCATTCCCCGCTGCCAGAGCCCCATCACCCAACCGAGCCCCAAAAGCGGCCAGGTGAGCTGCAACAAGTAAGTGTTGAACTGTACGAACTCGCCCAGCGTCATCTGGTGACGAACGACCATGCCGCCACCGAGCCAGAGCACTAGCACCGCCGCCCCGCCCATCAACAGGCTCATGGTGGCGTGCAAAGGCCCTTCCACCCGCGCCAGCGCCAGGCTGCGCTCGATGTAGCGGCGGTTTAGCTCCTGGAAGCGGGCGGTTTCGCGATCTTCGATGGCAAAGCCCTTGACCACCCGGATACCCGAAAAGTTTTCCTGGGCGAAGGTGCTGATGCGGTCGAACACCTCCTGCGCCGCCCGGTAGCGCCGGTGAATGAGCGAGAGCAGGTAGCGCATGGCGAAGAAGACCGGCGGCACCGCGACCATCATCCAAGCCGCCAGCCGGGCGTTGACCGCGAACATCGCCGCCGCCGCCATGACCACGAACCAGGCAATGCGCCAGCCCATGTTGAGACCCGGCCCCAGCAGGTCGCGCACCGCGCCGAGGTCGGTATTCAGCTTGTTCATCAGGTCGCCAACCCGCTGGCGCGAGTGGAAGTAGAAGTCCAGGTGAATCAACCGGTGAAACAGCCCCTTGCGCAGCTCGTACTCGATCTCGCGGCTGGCGACGATGCTCAGCCGCCGCTGCCCCCAGCTGAGGAGGCCGATGACGGCCCAAAGCACCACCAACCACAGCGCCCAGCGGGCGTAGCCGGCCTCGCCCGCGCTTATGCCGTCAATGGCCTTACGGACGAAGTACGGCCCGAGTATGATTCCCGCCTGGACCAGCAGCCCAAAGCTGAGGCCGACCGCGTACTTCCAGGTGTAGCGGGCGGCGAAGGGCTTGATGCCGCGCAAGAAGTTTGAAACTGACCGGTCAGTTCTCACGTCTTCCAATCTTAATACCTTCCGCCCACCGGCGGTGTCTAGCCGAGGGCTGCTTCCACCCGCGCCAGCGCCGCCTGCGGATCTTCGCCCAGAACGTGAACCGCGCCGGGCTTACTGAGGCGTCCGCCTATCTTACGGGCCAGCCTCTCGACCGGCTCGCAGTGGTCCTCGGCGAGAACCAACACCCCCCGCACGCGGCCGAGCCGGCCCAAGTAGTGCGCCGCTCCGGCGAACTCCAGGTCGGCGGGCAGGTCTATGTTGAGCCCCAGGCGGCGGCCCTCTTCGCGCAGGCGTTCCAGGCTGACGTCGGGCCGCACCACCGTCCAGCCTTTTGCGGCGGCGGCGTCCGTTACCTCGGCGTATAGACGAGGGTCTTCGAGCAGGTAGGGCTCGGCTGCCAGACCCAAGAGGCGCTCGCCCCGGGGCATGGCCGGCGGGCGGTAAGGCCGTAGCAGCGAACGGGTGCGCTCCAGCGCCAGGCGCACTTCCTGCGGGTTCTTGACCAGTTGCTGGCCGATGCGGGCCGCCTCGCCAATCTTGGCCTCGGAGGGTTCGGGGTCTACGCGGATGAGCGGTGGCAGGCCCGGCAAGTTGCGCTCGAGCATACTGGCCGGGTCGGCTGCCCAGGGGCACTGGCCACTCCCGCGCGGGCTCTCCCCCGCCGCGACCGGCGCTAAAATAGCGTCTACCCCGGCCGCCTTCAGCTCGAGGGCCCGCGCCGCCAGTAGCCGCGCCGGCCGCGGCCATGGTTCTTGCAGTCTCTCCAAAGCCTCACTGGCGGGCAGGCGCGGGCGCACCACCTCTACCCCCAGCTCTCGCAGGTACGGCTCCCAGAACTGTTGGTAGCGTTCGTTCAACCAGGTGTCCAGCAGCCCTATTCGCATGCTTCCTCCGTTTATTCTTCCAGGTCCCGGGGGCGCAACAGCCAGCCCTCGCCGCTAGCCAGGTCAACGTCCACGACCATACCCTGCACCCCTTCGGGAAAGGCGGCGAATACCTCCCGCAGCTCGGGGTGCCAGTGTACCACCCCGCCTATCTCGGCGGCCAAGGCGCGCGCCTTCTCGGCGCTGGAAAAGGCGTACATGTACGCGCCGTCTTCCAGCTCGACGATGGCGTAGCTGGGGCCGTCCTTGGGGTCGTTTTGAAATACGTAGTAGACGCCGTCTTGCTTCAGTTTCGCCAGCAAATCAGCCACGGCGCGCCCTCCAGCAATCGAAAAAGCCGGTTACCAGCTCGCGGCCGGTGCTCAGCGAGGCCGGGTCCACCCACTCGGCGGCGGTGTGAGCGCCGCCGCCACGGTAGACG
>JALVWZ010000149.1 GCA_027023115.1 Thermaceae bacterium | reverse complement strand
GCGGCACGTTAGCTCGCTGTCGTACTCGATTCAAAACCCACCACGTACTACTAACCACGTACTACGCACCACCTCGTCCGACTTTGTGAACAACGTGTTGGGAGGTTACAGCTAGCGACCAACCAGCATTACCGCCACCGGATACTCGCCGGCAGGCAGACCCAAAAGCCGCGACACCAGATCGTCGTAAAACACCTCGGCCTCGCTGGCGGCCAAGCCCAAAGCGACCGCTGCGGTAAAGACCGCGTGCGTTGCCTTGCCGGCTTCCATTAGCGCCTGCCGGTAACCGCGCGGACCTTGGCGGCTGACGCTGCGCTCGGGAACGATGGTGAAGACTATCAAGACCCCAGCCCGCTCGACTCCCGGCGCCGCCGCCAGCGCCCGGCTCCACTCCTGCCAGTCGGGGCCGCCGGCTATCTGCTCGAGCTGGTTCGCCTTGACCGCAAAGTGGTAGACACCGGGAAACGTATCCTGCACACGCCTGGCAACGAGATACGTCTCCACCGGATAAGCGCCGGCGCTGGATACGTAGCCGCGGCGGCCATCGCGGTCAGCCAGCGGCATCAACATCTGCGCCAGGTCGCTGAGCTGCAGGGTCAGCTCCAGCTCCGGCACCTGCGGCGCCATCTGCGCAAAGAGCCGCCATGTCTGCGAGCCGCCGGTCTTGCGCGGCTCGGGCAGGTCTATGGTTTCCAACGGGCTGGCGTAGACCTTGGCGGTCGGCATCCGCTTGCCATTGCCCGGCAGCGGCTGGCCCGGAGAAAAACGGGTGTAGGCAAGAAAAGAGTGTCCGAAGTCTTTTTTCTTCATACGTCGAATCGATACCCCTTGGGAATAACCACCACGCCGCCAGGCGTAACGGTGAAACCGCGGGTGCGGTCCATTTCCAAATCGTACCCGATTTCCACCCCCTCCGGGACCACTACGTTCTTGTCGATTACCGCATTGCGTATCTTGGCATGGCGGCCCACTACCACGTCGTCGAAGAGGACCGCGTTTTCCACCAGACTGTAAGAGTTGATCCGCACCCGCCGGAAGATGACCGACTCGCGCACGGTGCCGCCGCTGACTATCACTCCACCGGCAAGGAGGCTGTTGAAAGCCTGGCCAACGCGCTCTCCCGTTTCGTGAACGAACTTGGCCGGCGGGCTGAAGGCGTTGGCGGTGCGCAGGGGCCAGTCAGGGTTGAAGAGGTTGAACTGCGGCACGACCGAAACCAGGTCCATGCTGGCGGCGAAGTACGAATCGAGGGTGCCCACGTCGCGCCAGTACAGGTTGGCCCCCTGCTTTCCGGGAATGGGGTTGCTCTGAAAATCGTAGGCCTGCAGGTGGTAACCACCGGCCAGCGCCGCCGGCAACACGTCCTTGCCGAAGTCGTGGGAAGACTCGGGATCCCGGCCGTCGTTTTCAAGTAGCTCGATCAACGGTTCCTTGTTGAACAGGTAGTTACCCATCGAAACCAGGGCCGCCTCGGGCCGGCCGGGAATGGGCTTTGGGTTCGCTGGCTTTTCCTGAAAGTCAACCACCCGCCAGTTCTCGTCCACCTGGATCACCCCAAAGCGGCTGGCCTCTTCAATGGGCACCGTATAGGCGGCGATGGTAACGTCGGCGCCGCTGTCTTGGTGGTAATCGACCATGTGGCGAATATTCATCTTGTAGATGTGGTCTCCCCCGAAGACCGCCACCACTTCCGGATCGTTATTGTCTACCAGGTGCAAGTTTTGGTAAATCGCGTCGGCCGTGCCGCGGTACCAGACCGGCCCCAGCTCTTCGTAGCGGTACATCTGCGCCGGCACCAGGACGATGAAGTGGTCGTCCAGGAAAGAGCCGAAGCGCCAGTAGCGCTGGATGTGCTCGGTCAGCGACTGGGCCTTGTACTGGATGAGGACGTATATCGAGTAGATACCCGAGTTGACGAAGTTGTTGAGGACGAAGTCGATGATGCGGTACTTGGACCCGAACGGCACCGCCGGTTTAGATCGCTTGGCGGTCAGGGGGAACAAGCGGCTGCCCTGCCCGCCGGCCAAGATCATCGCCAGAACCCGTGAATGCTTTTCGCTGGGCATTTTTCGCTCCCTTCGGCACCTTTTACTTCAGGATAACCAAACCACGGCGGGACCATCGTCCGCCGGATATTACAATGAGCAGGTGCTTATCAGCAGCGCCCGCAACCCGCGCGTCAAGTTCTGGTCCAGCCTCAAGTCTCGAGCCGGCCGCAAAAAAGAGGGGCGCTTCTTGGTGGAGGGGGCGCGCGAGCTGGAACGGGCCCTGGCGGCGGGGCTCTGGCCCCGCGAGTGGCTCGTCTGGCCGGACCGCCTGAGCCGGGCCGAAGCGGGGCTCATGGAAATCCAGCCGGCGCAGAGCTACGAACTGAGCGAAGCGGCCTTCAAGAAGGTCAGCTACCGCCAGAACCCGCCTGGTTTGATAGGCGTCTTCGACGTTCCCGAACGCGGACCCGAAGACCTGCCGCCAGAGCCGCGGCGGGTGCTGGTGGCGGTGGAAATCGAAAAGCCGGGCAACCTGGGGGCCATGCTGCGCAGCGCCGACGCCAGCGGGACGGACGCGGTGCTGGTGGTGGGTGATGGGGTGGACCCGGAAAACCCCAACGTGATTCGCGCCAGCACCGGTACGGTATTTTCGCTACCGCTGGCGGTGCTGGACCACGACGGGGCGCTGGCTTGGTTGCGCGAGCGTGGCCTGTGGCTGGCCGCCGCCGCGCCGGCGGCCCCGGTGGTCTACTGGGAGGCTGACATGACTGGGCCCACCGCCGTGATCATCGGCGCCGAAGACCACGGCCTGCCGCCCGTCTGGCTCGAGGCCGCCGACCTGCGCCTGCGCATTCCCATGGAGGGCGTCGCCGACAGCCTCAACGCCTCGGTAAGCGCCGCCCTGCTCCTCTATGAAGTATTGCGGCAGCAATCTACTTGATAATTGCGTGCTCAACTAGCTTATACCCGGTACACGGTGCAGGACTTGACACTACCGGCTTCAGCCAGCATAATATCCGTGGATTGACACTCTGAACCCTCAAGTGTCAAAAGGGTTGGGAGGCAATCATGAG
>JALVWZ010000148.1 GCA_027023115.1 Thermaceae bacterium | reverse complement strand
CAGGCGGCCAGCAGGCCCCAGGTGGTGTCGGTGGGCCAGGCCACCACCCCGCCGCGGCGAATGATGTTGGCGATACGGGTCAGCTCAGGTTCCATGACCGCTCACTAAGGTATACTACCTTTTAAGATGCCTCTGTTTCACTACCGAGCCAAGGACCGCCAAGGGCGCTCCGTAGCCGCTACCATCGAGGCCGAAGACATTCGCACTGCGGCTAAGATACTGCGCGAGAAAGGTTACTTCATCTCCGAGCTCAAGGAGCCGGGGAAGGGCCTCCAGGCCGAAATAAGCATTCCTGGTCTGGAGCGCGGACCCAGTCTGAAAGACATTGCCATCTTCAGCCGGCAGCTGGCCACCATGATCTCGGCCGGATTGCCCATCGTGCAGGCCATCGCCATTCTCGAGCGCCAGACCGAAAACAAGAAGTTCAAGAAAATCCTCAAGGAGATCCGCACCGACGTCGAGGGCGGCTCCAACTTTAGCGATGCCCTAACAAAGCACAAGGTCTTCACGCCCCTCTACGTCAACCTCGTGCGCGCCGGCGAGACGTCGGGTACGCTCGACGCCGTGCTGGACCGCTTGGCAACCTTCCTGGAAAAGGACCTGGAGCTGCGCGGCAAGATCAAGTCGGCCATGACCTATCCGGTCATCGTCCTTTCCTTCGCCATCATCATCACGTACTTCTTGATGGTCGGCATCGTGCCGATGTTCGCCGGCATCCTGACCGACCTCGGTTCCGAGCTGCCGCTGCTGACGCGGATACTCATCGTCATCGCCGACTTCCTACAACACGGCGTCCTCTACATAATCGGCATTACCCTGGCCGTCTACTTCGCCTATCGCTACTACTACAAGACCCCACGCGGCCGCCGCGTTCTGGACGGCCTCAAGCTGCGGATGCCGGTCTTCGGCAACCTCAACAAGAAGAGCGCCATCGCCCGCTTCAGCCGCACCTTCGGCCTGTTGGTATCCAGCGGCGTCAACGTCATCGAGGCGATGGACATTACCCGTGGCACCGCCGGTAACGCCATCGTCGAAGACATCCTCAGTGAGACCAAGGAGTCCATCCAGGTGGGCGAGCCGATCCACTCCACCCTGCTACGTTATCCGCAGGTCTTCCCGCCAATGGTGTCTTCGATGATCGCCATCGGCGAGGAGACGGGCGCGCTCGATACCATGCTGCAAAAGGTGGCCGACTTTTACGAACGTGAGGTGGACGAGGCGGTCACCAGCCTTACCGCGGCCATCGAGCCGGTTATGATCATCATTCTCGGCGGCATCGTCGGCGCCATCGTGGCCGGAATGTTCCTGCCGCTCTTCCAGATCATCGGCACCCTCTCCGCCGGTTAGTCGTCAGGCAAACCGTGAAGCGCGCCCGCGGGCGCGCTTTTTCATGCTCTCCGGCGGCCCGCGTGGGGTAAGATGAGCCCCGGAATGTACGCGACCGAGATTGCCGAAAAGGTGCGCCGCGGCGAGCTGGACCCGCTGGCGGCGCTCGAGTCCGCGCTGGAGCGGATGGCCCGCCACGACGGGTTGATTCACGCCTTCCTGCAGCAAAATCCCGCCGCCCGCGACGAGGCCGCCCGCGTGCGCGAGCGCCTGGACGGCGGCGAGGAGCTGCCGCTGGCGGGCGTACCGGTGGCGGTCAAGGACAACATCAGCACCCGCGGCCTGCGCACCACCTGCGCTTCGGCCGTCCTACGCGAGTTCGTTCCGCCCTACGACGCGACCGTGGTCGAACGCCTGCGTGCGGCGGGGGCGGTAATCGTCGGCAAGACCAACCTCGACGAGTTTGCCATGGGCTCTTCCACCGAGTACTCCCACTTCGGGCCCACCCGCAACCCCTGGGACCCGGAGCGGGCTCCAGGCGGTTCCTCGGGCGGTTCGGCGGCGGCGGTGGCCGCCGGGATGGTGCCGGTGGCCCTCGGCTCCGACACCGGCGGCTCGGTGCGGCAGCCAGCCGCCTTTACCGGCACCCTCGGCTTCAAGCCGACCTACGGGCGCATTTCCCGCTTCGGGTTGGTGGCCTTTGCTTCCAGCCTGGACCAGATTGGCACCTTCGCCCGCTCGACGGCCGACTTGGCTTTGATTAGCAGCGTGCTGATGGGCCACGACCCGCGCGACGCCACCTCGCTCGAGGAGCCGGCGCCACGGCTGGAGCCGAACCCGGAGGCGGCCCGCGGGCTGGTGTTGGGGGTGGTGCGCGAGACCGTGCAGGAGGGCAACAGCCCCGGCGTGACGGCGGCGCTGGCGGCCTTCAGGGAACGGCTCGAGGCCGAAGGGGTGCGCTTCGTCGAGGTTTCTCTGCCAAGTTTGCGCTACGCCCTGGCCGCCTACTACCTGGTGGCTACCGCCGAGGCCAGCAGCAACCTGGCGCGCTACGACGGCGTGCACTACGGCAGCCGCGCAGCCGCGGCCAACGTCCGCGAGCTTATGAAAAAGACCCGCGAGCAGGGCTTTGGCCCCGAGGTTAAGCGGCGCATCTTGATGGGCACCTTCTCGCTTTCTTCCGGCTACTACGACGCCTACTACGGCCGCGCCTTGAAGGTGCGGCGGCTGATCGCCGCAGAGTTCGCCCGCGCGTTCGAGGAGGTGGACCTGCTCTTGACGCCGACCAGCCCCACCCCGGCCTTCCCGCTGGGGTCAAAGACAGACGACCCGATGGAGATGTACCTTTCCGACGTGGACACGGTGGCGGTCAACCTGGCCGGTCTGCCGGCGCTCTCCATCCCGGCCGGCTTTGAGGAAGGGCTGCCGGTGGGGGCGCAGCTAATCGCCCCGCCGCTGGCCGAACAACGCCTGTTCGACGCCGCGGCGCTCTTCGAGGCCGCCACGGAGGGCGCTTTCTTGCAGACGGCGCCGCTGGAGTAGGCTTTTGGTACCGCTCGAGTACAGAATGGCGGCCCGACTGGCGCGCGAGCTGCGCCGTGAAGGGCGGCCTAAGAGCGCCCGCGAGCTGGCCTACGCGGTCCTCTCGCTGGCCTCGCAACCGGGTCTGGACCTCCAGCGGGTGGTGGAGCCGGTGCTAGACGGCCGCTTTTTCAAGCAGGAGGACGCGCTGGGGCTCT
>JALVWZ010000147.1 GCA_027023115.1 Thermaceae bacterium | reverse complement strand
GTACCGCTGCGTCCAGCCCGCCCGGATCGAGACCGTGCTTTTGCGGCTCGCGAGCTACGTTGACCTCGAGCAAAATGCGCGGCCGGTAGCCATCGCGCGCCGCCCGCGCCGCCAGCGCCGTAGCCAGGGACACCGAGTCGATGGAGTGGATGAGGGCGAAGGGGCGCATGTAGCGCACCTTGTTCCGCTGCATGGGGCCGATGAAGTGCCACTCCCTGTCGGGCCAGGCAGCTATCTTGGCGCGCGCCTCCTGAACGCGGTTCTCGCCCAGCGGGAACTCGCCGTAGCGAAGCACGTAGCGCTCTATTTCTTCCAGGTCGTGGCCCTTGGTAACGGCCACCAGCCGTACCGTTTCCGGGTCGCGCCCGGCTCGCCTGGCGGCCGCTTCGATTCGGTTGAGAACGTCCGGCAGCGACATCCTAGGGCAGCTCGGCGACTATCTGCGCCACCAGTTTGCGGAAAACGGGCCCGCGCTCCTCGGCCATGCGGATTACTTCCTGCTCATTGGCGTGGTGGCTGCTATCGGCCAGGGCCATATCGGTAATGGTGGAAAGGCCCAGCACCCGCGCTCCCAAATGGCGCAGGGCGATCACCTCCGGCACCGTCGACATGCCGATGGCGTCGGCGTACATCCCGTAGCGGTAAACGCGCAACTCGCTACGGCTGGCGTAGCTGGGACCGCTGATGGCCAGGTATACGCCCTCACGCAGGCGCACGTCCTGCCGCCGCGCCACCCGCCGCGCCACCTCCAGATACTCCGGGTCGTAGGCATCGAAGGTTACCGGAAAACGCGGGCCCAGGCGCTCGTCGTTGGGACCGATCAGCGGGTTGGTGCCCATGGCGTTGATGAAGTCGAGGTGGAGCATGAAATCGCCGGCGCTGAAGTTGGGGTTGAGGCCGCCGGCGGCCGAGGTGACCACGAAGCGCTCGGCTCCCAGAAAGTAACCGACGCGCACCGGAAAGATGACCTCGCTCATCGGATAGCCTTCGTAGTAGTGGACCCGGCCCTTGTAAGCGACTACCGGCCGACCGGCGAGACGGCCGAGGATGAGTTTCCCCTCGTGGCCGGGAGCAGTGGAAACCGGAAAACCTGGTATTTCGGCATAGGGAATCTCGCTGACGGCGTCTATCTCAGCGGCCAGCGGACCCAGCCCGGATCCGAGAACGATGCCCACCTCGGGGCGAAAATCACTGCGCTCGCGAATGGCGGCGACCGCTTGTTCAATCTTCTCTATGCTCACGTGAATACGTTACCACACGGCTCTCACTACCACTTCACCGCCTCCGGTAGCATCAGGGTATGCGAAGAGTAGCCGCCGTTTTGCTCCTGCTGGCCGGGCTGGCCCTGGCCGCGCCCATTTCCAAGATCGTCATTGAAGGAGCCGATCCGGTGCTGACCGCGCTGGCCCGGGTCAACCTACCGGTAGAACCTGGAGAAGACTCCACCAAGGTCAATCTGGGCGAGGTCGAGCAGGCGCTGCTGGACAGCGGCTACTTCAAGGAGGTACACGCCCGCCTCGAGGGCGACGTTCTGCGGGTACAGGTTGTACCCAATCCGCGGATCAGCGCGGTCAAGGTGGAAAGCCAGGCCATGCCCGAGTCGGTCTTGCTGGACCTGCTCGACAAGGAGATGGCCATTGGCCCGGGGGCGGTCTACAACCCGGTCAGAGCGCGCGAGGCCGCCGAGCGCATCGGCCGCTTCTACCGTGAGCAGGGGTTCCCCTTCGTTCCCAAGGTGGAGCTAAAAACCACCACGGAGGACGGCGGCGTCCAGCTAACTTATCAGGTAGACGAGAGCGCGCCGGTGAAGGAACTGGTCATCAAGGGGGCTACCGTGTTCAAGCCCGCCGAGCTGCGCGACTTTTTCAAGCCGCTCATGGAGGCCAAAAAGTTCGACTGGCAGCTATACCGCGCGGCGATCCAAAGCATCAATCAAAAGTACGCCGACGCCGGCTACCGCTACTCCGGGGTCGACGTGCGTCGCTCGCTTTTGGAAGACGGCCGCCTGACCATCTACGTCCGCGAGTTGGTGGTCGACTCGATAGACACCTCCGCCCTTGGTGAGGTGAGCTTGCCGGGCATCGAGCCGGGCAAGCCGCTCAATTATGACCGCCTCCTCGACGACATAGCCGAGCTCTCCCGCAAACTCAGCCAGGAGGTAAACCTGGACCTGCAGGACGCCGGCAACGGCAAGGTGCGGGTAGTGCTCACCCCGGGAGCGGTGCGCTACGGACCCATCAAAAAAGTACGGCTGGAAGGCGTGACCGCCGTGGATCCGCAGGCTCTCGAGAAGGTCCTGCGCCTCAAGCCGGGCAGCCTCTTCTCGCCGGAGCTGGCGCGCGAGGACTTCTTGAACATTCAAAAGTTCTACCGCCAGGCCGGCTACGAGATTCTGCCGCAGCCCGACTTCGACTTCAAAGACGGCGTCTACGTCCAGCGCGTCCACGAGCTCAAGATTGAGGGCTACCAGCTCGAGTGGGACGGCGACCATACCACCAAGGACTTCGTGATCCTTCGCGAGCTGCCTAGACCCGGCAGCCTGATGTCGGTCAGCGCCATCCGCGAGGGCATCAGCAACCTGCTTCGCGCCGGCCTGCTGGCGCAGCCGCCGCGGGTAACCACCAAGCCCGGCAGCGCTCCCGACAAGGTGGTTTTGGTTCTGGGCCTCAAAGAAGCCCACACCACCGTCCTGGCGCCGGCCATCGCCTGGTCGAGCGTGGAGGGCTGGAGCGGCCAGGCCAGCATTTCCACCAAGAACCTCTGGGGTCGCGCCCATCAGGCCAGCCTCAACCTCTCCTTCGGCGAGAACGACGCCCACGACAACATCTCCTTTAGCGCCAGCTACAGCATTCCCTGGCTCTGGCTGGACTACGCCGACTTCAAGGAAGTGCCCACCAGCGTCAGCCTCAGCCTCTACAGCCGCCCTATCGGCAATCTGCCGCTCAAGGACTCTGCGGGCGATCCGACCGGCTGGGAATATACCGAGCGCCGCAGCGGCGGCAAGTTCTCGATTGGCCGCCCCTGGTCGCGAGAACTCAAGAACCTGACGCTCTACCTGAACCTGAGCGCCGAGCTGGTCT
>JALVWZ010000146.1 GCA_027023115.1 Thermaceae bacterium | reverse complement strand
TTCGCGGGTGAGACGGAAGACGGCCGAGAGGTTGGTGGCCAGCACTGCGTCCCAGTCGGCGTCTTTCATCCGGATCAATAGGCCGTCGCGGGTGATGCCGGCGTTGTTGACGAGCACGTCCAGGCCGCCCAGAGCTTCGCGGGCTGCGCCGATGAGGCCGGCGGCAGCGGCGGGGTCGGCCAGGTCGGCGCCAAAGACCTCTACCTGGGCGGCGCCGAGCTCGCGGGCGCGGGCGGCGGTTTCGGCGGCGGCGGCCTGGTTGCCGGCGTAGTGGACGGCGACCGCGTTGCCGCGGCGGGCGAACTCGAGCAGGGTGGCGCGGCCGATGCCGCGGCTGGAACCGGTTACCAGTACGCGCTTCATGCTCCCTCCAGTGCCGATTCTAGGTCCTGCGGGGTTTGCAGCGCCAGGGCGCTGGCTTCGGGCAGGGTGCGCTTTACCAGGCCGCTAAGAACGTCGCCCGAGCCGAACTCGAAGAACTCGCGCGCACCGGCGGCGAACATCGCTTTCAATATCTCCACCCAGCGTACCGGCGAAGTTATCTGCTCCAAGAGGAGCTCGCGGATGCGGTCGGGGTCGGATTCGGGCCGGGCGGTAACGTTGGAGTAGACCGGAAAGGCCGGTTCGCGCAGCATAGTCGCGGCCAGGTCGGCGGCCAGCGCCTGCCGGGCCGGCTCCATCAGGCTCGAGTGGAAGGGGGCCGACACCTTGAGCGGGATGACGCGCGCCCGCTGCTCTTTTAGCGCTTTGGCTGCCTCCGCCACCGCTTCGGCGAGGCCGCTGATAACCACCTGCTGGGGGCTATTGAAGTTGGCGGCCTCGACGCCGGGGATGTCTTTTATTACCTCGTTCACGCGCTCGGCCTCGAGCTTGAGGACGGCGGCCATGGCGCCCTTGCCGGCGGGGACCGCCTCCTGCATGTACTGGCCGCGCTTGCGTACCAGTCTGAGGGCGTCTTCCAGCGCCAGCGTGCCGGCGGCGACGTGAGCGCTCCACTCGCCCAGCGAGTGTCCGGCGGCGCTGGCCGGTAGGCCGCCGCCGGCTTCGCGCCAGGCGGCCCAGGCGGCGGCGGAAACTGCCAGCAGAGCCGGCTGCTGGTTGGCGGTTAGTTGCAGGGTTTCTGCGGGGCCCTGCCACATTATCTCGAGCAGGCCCGGCAGTACCTCTTCGGCGCGGTCGAGCACCTTCCGGGCGGCGGCCGAACCTTCGTAGAACTCCCGGCCCATGCCCAGCTTTTGCGAGCCCTGGCCGGGGAAGAGGGCGGCGAACACCTTAGGCTCCTCCCCAGGTGAGCACGGTGGCGGCCCAGGTAAGGCCGGCGCCAAAGCTGACGAAGAGCAGGTTGTCGCCTTCGTGGACCTTGCCGGCATCGAGCGCTTCGGCTAGGGCTATGGGGATAGAGGCGGTGGAGGTGTTGCCGTAGCGGTCTAGGTTCATTACCACCCGGTCCCAATCCAGGTTCAAGCGTTCGCGGGCGGCGTTGATGATCCTCTCGTTGGCCTGGTGGGGTACGAAGAGGCTGATCTGGTCGGGGTGGAGGCCGGCTTTCTCGATGGCCTCGACGGTGGCGGTGTCCATGACGCGCACGGCAAACTTGAAGACCTCGCGGCCGTGCATGTAGATTGCCGGGCCCATGCGGGTTCCGTCGGGCAGGCTCGAGGCCAGCGCAGCCATGTGCAGGGTCTTGCCGCCGGAGCCGTCGGAACCGAGCACGAACGAGCGGAAGCCGTGCCCCTCGGCTACCGGGCCAACCACCGCGGCGCCGGCGCCGTCGCCAAACAGAACAGCGGTGGAGCGGTCGCGCCAGTCGACTATCTTGGTGAGGACTTCCGAGCCGATCACTAGCACCTTGCGGGCAATGCCCGCTTCTACCTGACCGGCGGCCTGAGAAAGGGCGTAGAGCCAGCCGGGGCAGCCGGCCAGCAGGTCGTATCCGGCGGCTCCTTTGAGACCGAGCTGGTCGGCCACCAAAGCGGCGGTATTGGGGAAGAAGGCGTCGGGCGTGTTGGTGGCGACGATTACCTGATCGACGTCCGCCAGCGCCTCTTCACCGTAGCGTTCCTTCAGATTGTTGGCTGCCTTGAGAGCCAGGTCGGAAACGTACTCGCTGGGCGCGGAGATACGCCGTTCACGGATGCCGGTGCGGGTGGTTATCCATTCGTCCGAGGTGTCCAAAAAAGACTCAAGGTCCTTGTTGGAAAGGACCTTGTCGGGTACGTAGACACCCAGGGCTAAAAGCCCGGCGGCCATGTTACGCCTCCGGCGTGCCGAGGTCTATAACCTGGCGGCCGTCGTAATAACCGCACTCGGGGCAGACGGTGTGGGGCGGCTTCTTGGCGTGGCACTGCGGGCAGGTCACCAGCGTGGGCGCGCTCAGGGCGTGGTGGCTGCGTCGGGAGTCACGGCGCGCCTTGGAAGTCTTCTTTTTGGGTACAGGGTGCTTCGCCATCTCTTCCTCCTATGGGGGCCCGCAAAGGGCATACCGGCGCATTATAGCACTCGCCGGGGGTTTTCTCTACACTTCGTCCAGAAACCTGCCGAGGTCGGCCAAGGCGCCACCAATGTCCGCCTGGGGCACGTGGCCGCAGTCGGTGGTGTTCAGGTCGGCGCCGCAGACAGGGCAGAGTCCCTTGCACGATTCGTCGCAAAGGGCGGTGTAGGGCATGGCCAGCGCGAAGGCCTGGGCAATGAAGAAGCTGAGGTCCAGGTCGGGTTCGCCAAAGTGGTAAACGTCCTCGCCGTCCTCGCCTTCGACTAGAGTCAGCTGTTCGATGCCGGGGTGGTACTCGAGCAGGTGCTGAAAGTAGGCGTCTACCCTTTGCGGCGTCGGTTTGAGGCAGCGGCGGCACTCCATCATTACCGTGCCGTGTACTTCACCGGAGAGCCAGTATTCGTCACCGGCGCTGCTTACGGTCACGCTCCAGCGGGTGTCGCCCTGCAGAGGGAGGTGGTCATCGCCAGCGATTATTTCATCCCTGATCACCCCGTCGGCCTGGGCCGAACCGGGTTCCTTGATGATGCTGGCGAGGTTTATGCTTTGCAAATCGCGTACGTCCATCCTTGCAAGTATACGGCAGCAAG
>JALVWZ010000145.1 GCA_027023115.1 Thermaceae bacterium | reverse complement strand
GTCAGGGTGCCCAACCCTCCCGGCAGCGCCAGGCAGGCGCGCGAGAGTTCCAGCATCCGCTCAATACGGCCGGTAAGGGTGGGCGCGGGCAGCTCCAGGTCTACGTGGGAGTTGGCCCCGCTGCGCGACTTAAATAGGTCGGGGGCGGTCACCCCCAGCACCAGCCCGCCGGCGGCCTTAGCGCCGCGGCTGACGGCTTCCATACTGCCGCCGTAACCGCCGCTGGCGACGGCGTAACCAAGCCCGGCCAGCGTTTCCCCCCAGCTTTCCGCCTGCTCCCACTCGGGCGTGCCGGGGCGGGTGCGTGAAGACCCAAAGACAGAAACCACCTTGATGGCCATGTGAGCATTTTAAGGCCCTCCCGTTTGGGGAGGGCCCGGTAGAGAACTAGGTTGTTTATTCGCCTTCGCCAAATACCCCGCCCCAAACGAGGAACATGTAGCCGGAATTGCTAGCGAGCGGCGATCCAAAAGTGATGATGGCGGCGAGCTTGGTAGCGTTATCGGCGCTGGCCAGTTCGTCCATGCTGTCGGGGACGGCGGATCCCCCAAGGGCGGCCAGTTGCCAGTAGAGGGTAGCCGAGTTGTCTATGTAGGAGTCCAACGAAAAGCCGAGACTGCTCAGGTCCGGCAGATCTAGAGCGGTGCCCGTGGTAACCACGTCTACCGAAACGTAGCCCCTGCGGCTTTCCAGGTCGAACTCGCTAACGTAAATGGCGTCGGCGGGCCCCATCCACCTGAAGGTGGCGTTGGAGTTTGCGGGCGAGCCGTTCAGCGGGGTTATCGGGAGAACCGGTTGGTCGGGGAAGCTAACGGTAACCTCGCCTGAGTCGGCGGTAGCCCAAGCCCCAGCCATATCTCCGCGCACACTCATTCCGGCAACATCAGCTTCGGAGGGCCGTATACCCTCACCGTATCTGGCTATGACGGTGACCAGCGATCCCAGGCCGGCGCCAGTTGGTCCAACGAAGCTGAATTTGCCGTTGGCGTCGGCGTCCGCCTGGTCCAGTCTGGCCGTTTCCATGCCGGTGAAAGCGCCGTCGGCGGTTACGAAGTGGAGGACGTTTCGCAACACTAGGGGCTGCGGCATGTTGACCGTTACCGTGAGTGCCCGGCTGCCCAGGCCGTCGCTGGCGAGGTCCAGGTCTTCTCCGGCCTTCTCGTCGCCGTCATGCAGAGTCAGGCTCTTTTTGGCGTATTTGACGAAGGAGGCTGCGTTGCCGGTGTCGTCTTCCAACCACTGCAAGGCCAACAGGTGAGCGTTGCCGGCCAGGTTGGGGGCGAAGGTGATGTTTCTTGTATAGGTCACGCCATTGGAGCCCGTGCTCATCATGCCGCGTTCGCTGAAATATGGCGGCATGTACAGTGCTGCACTGGTAGTCGCGTCTTCCTGGTAGTTGGTGATGGAGCCGGAGACTTTAGCGTGGGCGCAGGAATCTTCCGGGTCGCTGCCGGCGTCTACGGCCATGGCTACCGGGTCGGGCCGCGTCAGGCCGTGGTAGACCACCAGCGCCAGATCGGAGGGGCCTTCATGATTGAGATAGGCGTTGCTGATTACCAGGTCGTAGGGCGCTGTTACGCCGCTGATGGTGAACGTACCATCCAGGCCCGTCAGCACCGGGTCGTGGCCGGGTATTGCCACCGTCTTGTAGGGCAACGGTGCGCCGCATGGGCCAATGATTTTGCCCTGCACTTCAATACCGCTATTGCTCGGTGCCTGGTTGCCGCAGCCCGCGAGTAGCAGCACGCCGGCCAGCAACGCCAGAAAAAAGAACTTCTTGCCGTGTAAATGCATGCGAACCTCCTGGCCGCCCATAGGACAACCGGTTTTCTTACCGCATCCGCAGTTTATAGCCCCGTTGATAGGACATATTTACCTGAGCACCCAATGGCAGAATATATATGCTAATATGGAAACTAGTACAAATAACGTTTTAGGCCACTACTCGTGTAGGGGGTTCGACCAGTCAAGGGGCGGCTATTTGGCCGCCCCTTGGGATGGTCTTTGAGGCCTTGTTGTTATTCGGGCACGTTATTGCCGTTCGGGAACATGAACCAGCCGGCAAAGGCCGTGAAAGAGTATCCCGACTCGGTCGGCGCAATGTCGCTGGCGTAGAAGGAGGGCAGGTACTGGGCCGAGTCGCTGCTGGCCAGGTCGTCCACCGTATCCGGCAAGTTCTGGCCGTGGACGGCGGAGAGGAACCAAACGCCTTCGATGCTATTATCGAACGTTAAGCCGAGAGAACTCAGGTCGGGTATGTGTATCTCGTCGCTGTTGGTCACCACGTCGATCATTGAATCCGGACCGTATTCACTAAGCATGATGAACGCGACGTTGTAAAGCGGATGGTCATTAGGCCCTACCCAGTGGAAGGTGGTGTTCGCCGGATCTATCGTGGAGCCGTTGAGAGGGGTTACCGGAATCACCGGGTCGGGGAAGTTAAGGGTGACGGAAGCGTTGTTGGTGCCGTTGTCAACCCGCTGCCAGACCCAGACCCTCCCCTCCATATCTGACAAGTCCAGGGGGGCGGATCCTGCCAGCGACTTTATCAGTCCGCCGCCGTAACGGGCTTGGGCCGAAACCAGCGAGCCCAGGCCGGCACCGGTGGGGCCGGTGAGGGTAAAGGTGGTTTGGTTGTCTTCGGGGCTGACGCTCTCGGTTTCAATGGGCAGGTTGACGCCGTTGAGCGTCAGGTAGTGATAGACCTTATAGAGGTCCATCAGCGATGGCAGCTGGACGCTGACCTCCAGGTCGCGGTTGCCCAGCTCGTTCTGGGTCAGGTCGAGGTTTTTGGTGCCCAGGTCTCCACCGCTGCTGGTGAGGGTTATCTCCTGCTCATCGGCGCCGTAGAACTGGACCTTGTTGTCCGCGTCGCGGCGCCAGCCGACTCCCAGGAGGGTCGCCGTACCGGCGACGGCCGGGTCGTATTCGAGGTCCATCGAGTAAGAAACAGTGCTGGTGCCGGAGTCGTACCACGGCTCGTCGTAGTCCACGTACGGCGGGAGGACGAAGGCGGTGGCGTAGTCATCATTTTCGTTGGCGGGGGTGATGTTGCCCTCTATGCTGGCTTCGGCGCACGAGCCCGTT
>JALVWZ010000144.1 GCA_027023115.1 Thermaceae bacterium | reverse complement strand
GAGCGGGGGCGCACCGGCGTGCGCCTCGGTGCCTGCGCCGGCCACCCGCGCGGGGTGGCGGGGTTGGTAAGCGAGCTGGCCGCACTCGGAACGCCGTTAAGGTTAAGCTCGCTGGAACCGGAAGACACCGGCAGGGAGCTACTAAAGACCATTGCCGCCCACGCGCCGCTGGTGCGGCCGCACCTGCACCTGAGCCTGCAAACCGGCTCCGACAGGTTGCTGGCGTTGATGGGTCGCCGCTACGACAGCGCTTACTACCGTGAGTTGGTGCGTACGGCGCGCGAGCTGGTGGCAGGTTTTGCGCTGACCACCGACGTCATCGCCGGCCTGCCAACCGAGAGTGAGGCCGAGCACCGGCAGACGATGGAGTTCTTGCGCCAGGTAAGGCCGAGCCGCACCCACGTTTTCACCTATACTCCACGACCCAAGACCAAGGCCGCCCGTTTGCCCCAGGTCCCCTTCGCGGTGCGCAAGGAGCGCACCCGGCAGCTGATCGAGCTGGCCGCGAGGCTGGCCGAGGAGAACGTGCGTCCGCTGATCGGCGGGCGCACCACGGTGCTGGTCGAAAAAGCCAACGGCGGCAGTGGTTACGGCCACACCCCCGATTATTACGAGGTCGAAGTGGTAGGTGAGGGGCTGCACGCCGGCGAGGACGTTACCGTGCAGGTGCAGGAAGCGCATGGCTACTTACTGCGGGCGCGGGTAGACTCGGAGACATGAGCGAGTGCATTTTTTGCGAGATAATCGCCGGCAGATTGCCGGCCCGGATGGTCTACGAAGACGAGGAATTCGTGGCCTTTCACGACAAATATCCCAAGGCCAAGGTTCACGTCCTGGTGGTGCCGCGCGAGCACGTGCCCAGGCTTTCCGACTACCCTGACAGCGAAGAGGGCGAGCGCAAGCTGGGCCGCTTGTTCAGGACGGTCAACCGGGTAGCCACCCAGGTTCTTGGGTTGGAGCACTACAAAGTCCAGGTTCACGTGGGCGAGCGCGGCGGGCAGGAGATCTTTCACGTACACGTGCACGTCATGAGCAACGCTGTCTAGCTGTAGGGCTCGAACACGTCATTCACGCCCCCCGTCGCCTCGAGCTTCGTTGCCGCCCCAGTGATGGCCGGAGCCAGGACCGTTTAGGAAGTTGCGTTTGGGGCTCTGCGTAGTCACCTTTGTTTATCGCGACCTCCACTAGCAACGGAGACTGCGCCGGTCTGGGCTGGCTCGCGCGATCACAAGGCTCGCTTGGCTGGAATGACGAAATAACGGCTTCTGGCCTGTGGCTTGTGGCTCGTGGCTTGTAGATTATGTTCGTAGCCGACAGAACGCCTGTAGCTTGCATCTCGCATCAAAAAAGCTCCCTCCCCCTCAGGGAGGGCTGGGGTGGGGTTTGGAAAGCGGCCTGTAGCCTGTAGCTTGTAGCCTGTAGAGACCTCGCAACATACCAACGCGCATAGCGCACTCGACTCAAACTGCCTACCACGTACTACGTACCGCGTACCGCCTCATCCCAGATCGTGTGAACGACGTGTTGGGAGGTTGCAGCAGCTGATTTTCAGGCGGGGTTTGCGGCAGTTCAAAGCGCCCCGGCCAGCCGGGGCGCTTTGGTTTTGGAGCCGCCGGTCAGGCTTCGGGCGTGGGGCCGTGGGGTTCGAAGTCGGCCTCGTCGATCTTGCCCTCCTCGAGCACCTTCTCGTCCACTAAAATGTCGGCACCGGTGCGCACCGCCAGCGCCATGGCGTCGGAGGGGCGGGAGTCTATCTCGTACTCGATGCCACGGCTCTCGATGACCAAGCGGGCGTAGTAAGTGCCGTCTTTCAGCTCGGTTATCTCGATGCGTTTCAGCTTGCCACCCAGCATTTCCATGACCGAGAGCAGCAGGTCGGGGGTCAGCGGGCGCGGCGGCTTTTCGCCGGCGAGGGCCACGGCGATGTTCTGGGCCTCGAGCGGGCCGATCCAAATGGGCAGCAGTTCGCCGGTTTCGGCGCGCAAGAGAGCTACCACGTTGCCGCTCTGCGCCTCGACCCCCAGGTTTTCGAGTTTTGCCTTAACCATGGCCTTATTATAGCCCCGAGGGTGTAGACTATGGCCATGAAGAGCTATCCCATTGAGATCGGCGGGGTGCGTCGGGAACTGCCGGTGGTGCAGGTGGGCGACGGGGTTTCGGTCGCCTTGCTCAACCTGCTTGGCGATACGGAGCTTACCGAGGCGGTTGCCGCCGAAATGGCCAAGCGGCTGCCGGAAGAAGTAGAGGTGCTGGTAACGCCGGAAGTCAAGGCAGTACCGCTGGCGCACGCGCTTTCGCGCGTCAGCGGCCTGCCTTACATAGTCGCCCGCAAAACGGCCAAGCCGTACATGATCAACCCGGTGACCCGCGAAGTCCTTTCGATCACAACCGGCAAACCGCAACTGTTGGTGCTCGACGGCGCCGACATCGCCCGCATTCGCGGCAAAAAGGTGGCCATCGTCGACGACGTTGTTTCTACCGGCAGCACCCTCAAGGGTCTGCGCGAACTGATCGAGAGCGTGGGCGGCAACGTCGCGGCGGTGCTGGCGGTGTTTACCGAGGGTACGCCCCGTGACGACGTGATTTCATTAGGCCATCTGCCACTGTTCAAGCCCGAGGAGGAGTAGGCGAGAATGGAAACCATGGAAACATACCCCATCCAAGTTGGTTCGGTCACCCGCCGGGTTCCGCTGCACGAGCCGTTTCCCGGGGTGCGTATCCCGCTGGTGGACTTCCTGGGCGACGTGGAGTTCGTGCGCGCGGTGGCTCAGGAGCTGCTCCCCAAGCTGCCCGAGGAGGCCGAGATCCTGATGACCGCCGAAACCTCCTCGATTCCGCTGACCCACGAGATGGCTGCGGCGCGCGGGATGAACTACATCGTGGCCCGCAAGCGGCGCCGGCCTTACATGGTGGACCCGATCATCCAGGAGGTCGAGTCGCTTACTTTGGGCGCCGGCGAGGTCCTCTGGCTCGACCGCCGGCACGCCGAGCGACTGCTGAACAAGAACGTTGTTTTGGTGATGGACGTTGTGGCCTCGGGCGGCACCATGAAGGCGCTGGAGCGGATGGTAAGCCGCGCCGGCGGCAAAGTGGT
>JALVWZ010000143.1 GCA_027023115.1 Thermaceae bacterium | reverse complement strand
ACGGGCTGGCGGCTGCGCTGGAGCGAATATTGCGCGAACTGGATCCCACCGCCGACCTTCCCGAAGACGAAGACGAGGCCCGCCGGCACGTGCTGGCCTGGGCCGAGGGCCTGTTGGCCGGGCGGCCACAGCTGGCTGGTAGCCCCTGGCGGGACGCCTTCATGCTCCGCGCCCGCGAGGCGCTGGAGGCCGGCGGCCCGCGGGGGTTCCGCCGTTGGTGGCTGGGAATGCTGCAACGGGTGCGGGCGCACGCCCGCCAGCGCGGCGGCGTGGCGCTGCTGACCCAGCGCGAGGTCAGCGGCCGTCGTTACCAGCGCGCTTACGTACTGGGAGCGGTGGAGGGGGCCTATACGGTCTCCGAGCGTGAGGACTACTTCATCGCCGAAGAGGCGCGCCACCCCTGGCCCGAGGTATTCGCCCGGATTTACAAGGAAAAGGGCGTTCTGCCGCGGCACCTGCGCGGTCGCGACGTGCTGCTGTGGCGGCGCCTGCGCAACCTGGCCGACGAGGTGATCATCACCTATCCCGAGGCCGACGCCGGGCAGCCGCTTAAGCCGGAGCTGGACTTGGTGAAGGGAGTCACTCCGCAGCCGATGGGAGAAGCGCCCCTGGTAAGCCGCGCCCTCTCGCGCGAGGGCGGCGGCTGGCGCGCCAGCAACGGCGGTCTGCCCCTGCCGCCGCCGCGCAGCCTGAACGGCGTTTACAGTTTCGAGCGCCACTTTGGTGGCTGCGGTTTTCGCGCCTGGCTCGAGACCCAGGAGGGCCTTCTCCCCGAAGAGCCCTACCCGGAACGCGGTTGGTACTACTGGCTGAGCCGCCTCAGCGAGGCGGCGCGGCGGGGCGAAGAGCCGCCCGCGGAGGCGCTGGCCGCGTTCAGGATGAGCCGCGCCGAGTGGCAGGGCCTGACCTTTTTCCCCAGTACCGATTTTCTGGGGGTGCCGGTCTACGTCCACGCCGGTGCCCGTGAGGGGCGGGTGGCGCGTATCTACCGTTTCGGCGACGAAGGGATAGGCGAGAAGGAAGCCCGCAAGCTATTGCGCGAGCGCTGGGCCGAGTTCATCTTCGCCGGCCGTTACCTGGATAGCGGCTATGGGGTGGAGCTGTGGTTCTGGCCGCATGGTGAAAGACCGCTGCTGGCTTATTCTGCGGTTCCGGGAAAAGACTCGGAGAGCTGGCTCAGCAAGTTCGGCGAGATGATCGAGCGGAGCCGGGCGCGCGCCCGCAAGGCGCTCGAGCGCTACGGCCAGGCCAGCGTCGAGCCGCAGCCGGGCTGGCACTGCCGCAACTGCCCCTTCGCCGACATCTGTCGTAAGGAGGAACTGTGAAGGTTCGCGTCGCCTCGGCCGGAACCGGCAAGACCTACGCCCTTACCAGCCGCTTCGTAGCCGCGCTGGCCGAGCACCCGCCCTACCGGCTGGCGGCGGTGACCTTTACCCGCGCCGCCGCCGCCGAGCTAAAAACGCGCCTGCGGCAGCGCCTTTTGGAGATCGCCGCTGGAACCTTCGCACCCGGCGGCTCCGAAGACGACCCGCCGCCGGCGGTGCGCCGCCGCGCCGCCGAGCTGGCGGTAGAGGTGCTCGGGGCCACGGTGAGCACCATTCACGGCTTCTTCGCCGAGCTGTTGCGTCAAAACGCCCTGGTGATGGGGCTCGAGCCCGACTTTCTGCGCATCGACGCCGGCGAGGCGGCCCTGGTGTTCGCCGAGGAGGCGCGCGCCTACCTCTTCCTGAACGACCTGGACCCCAATCTGGCGCAGGAGCTGGAGCTGCTCTTCGCCAAGCGCTCGCTGGCCGCCGAGCTGCGGCCTGAGGGCCCGGGGGCGCAGGAGCTCTTCGCGCACTTCGAGGCCGTCATGGAGCGCTACCGCCGCCGTTTGGGAGGGGAGGCGCTGGGGCCCGCCGACATCGAACTTTTGACCTGGCGGCTCTTGCGCCTGGCGGAGCGCGAAGAGCGCCTGGCGGAGCGCATCCGTTCGCGGCTGGCGCGCGTCTTCGTGGACGAGTACCAAGACACCAGCCCGTTGCAGGGCGAGGTGTTCGGCGCCCTCGAGCGCCTGGGAGTGGAAGTAGAGGTGGTGGGTGACCCCAAGCAGTCCATCTACGCCTTCCGCAACGCCGACGTGGGGGTCTTCCGGCGGGCGATGGCGGCGGGCGACATGCTGCCGCCGCTTTCGGTGAGCTGGCGGCACGACCGCGCCCTGGTGGATTTCCTCAACGCCTACACCGGCTGGGTGGCCGCCGAGCGGCCGGGAGCCTTCAGCCCCGCAGAAGCGCCGCCGGTGGCGCCCTATCCGGACGCGGGCGCCGGCAGCGTGGAAATGAACCTGGTGACGGGTGCGGAAAAGATGGACGGCCTCAGGCCCTACGAGGCCGATCAGACGGCCCGCTGGCTGCTGGCCCGGCACCAGGAGCACTCCTGGCGGGAGATGGCGGTTCTGGTGCGCAGCCACAACTCGGCGCCGCTGCTGACGCGGGCGCTGGCGGCCCACGGCATCCCCTACGTGGTCGTGGGCGGACGCGGTTTTTACGACCTGGTGGAGGTGCGCGACCTGGTACACGCCGCTCGCGTGGCGCTCGACCCGAACGGCCGCTTCAGCCTGGCGGCGTTCCTGCGCGGGCCGTTCGGCGGTTTGAGCATGCCCGAGGTCGACGTGGTCCTATCCGCCGCCGACCCTCTCGGCGAACTGGCGCGGTTGCGCCCCGAGGTCGCCGAACGCATAGAGCAGCTGCGCGAGTGGGTCCAGGCCCTGAGGCCGCTGGAGTTCTTCGAGCGAATGGTGCGCACTCCCTTCCTGGACGGGGCCAGCTACCTGGAAAGGCTGGAGCCGGCGGCCCGGGCAAACGTGGACCAGTTGCTATTCAAGATGGCGCAGCGGCGCTACGGGCGGTTGGAGTTCATGCTGCGCGACCTTGAGGACCTGCGCGGCAGCGACGAGGCCAGCGTGCCCGAGGGGGGCTTCGACGCGGTGCGGATCTACACCATGCACGGCAGCAAGGGACTGGAGTGGCCGGTGGTGGCGGTCTACGACCTCAACCGCGCCCAGCCGGAGTTCGCCGACCCCTTCTACGTGCGCCCGGCCAGCGGCGAGTTCGCCCGCGCGGGCGACCCCGACTACGACCGCTACGCCGCCGAGTGGCGGGAGCGGGAGCAGCTCGAGAGCTACCGCCTGCTCTACGTGGCCTTGAGCCGCGCCGCGAAGCGCCTGCTGCTCAGCCTGAGCGTCCAGCTCAAGCAGCAGGGCGAAGGCCAGGCCCTCAAGTTCTGGCGGCACACGCCCGGCCGGAGCCTCGTAGAGGAGATGGGGATCCAGCTCTGGCCGCAGCTGACCGTTCACACCCTGCGCACGGACTCTTTGCCGGCCCCGTTCATGAACCGGCCGCGCCAGCGGAAGCAGCCCGAGGTGGACGAGCGCCTGCGCCGGCCGGTGGAGCCGCTGGCGCGACCGCCGGTATTCTCGCCGAGCGCCCTCAAGGCCGAGCGGAGCCCGGTTCCCGAGGCCGAAGAAGATGGCGAGGCGGTGATCGAGGCCGCGGGCGGGCCCGACCTGGGCCTGGTGGCCCGCACCACCGGCATCCTGACGCACTACGCCATCGGCGAAAACTGGGGCCCCGAGCGGCTGCCCGACCTTTGGAACCAGGAGGCCCTGCAGCTATTGACGCCCGCCGAACAGGAATTGGTCAAGGCCGACGTGGCTGCGTTGCTGGCGGCTTACTGGCGCATGCTGGGCCGGGAGCTGGCGCTGCTGGAGGAGCGCGGTGAGGACTACGCCGAACTGCCCTTGCTGCTTCCCACCAGGAACGCAGGCCTCGACACCGTTTGGGAGGGCGTAATCGACCGCCTCTACTTGGCCGGTGGCGAGTGGATCCTCGAAGACTACAAGACCGACCGCGAGATGCACCCCGAGCGGTATCACTTCCAGCTGGCGCTCTACCGGCGCGCTATTCGCGAGGCCTGGGGGTTGGAGGCGCGTGCCCAGCTGGTCTTCTTACGTTTCGGAAAGGTCGTTCCGCTCGAGCCCGAGCTCCTCGAAGAGGCATTCGAGCGCGGGCTGCGGCAGGCCGAGGAGGTCTAGCTTCTCGCCGGCGCGCTCCAGCGCCAGGCTTCCTTCCACCTCGCGGCCGCTTTCGATGAGCAGCAGACCGGCCAGGTACTCAATGCGGGCGCGCTCGCCCTCATCCGCTCCGGCGGCGGCGCTTTGCAGCGCTCGCGCCGCCGCCAGCGTCTGGCCGCTCGCCAGGAGCTGGCGCAGGTCACTGCTCGGGCGGGGTTTCGAGGCGTACCTCCCAGGTTATCTCGGCGTTGAGGCTGGCCGAAGCGCCACAAAACTTTTCGTGGCTCAGTCGCACTGCGTGGGCAAAGTGTTTTTCGTCCACCCCGGCGCCGGAGCCGACGTGGACCACGTGGATATGGGTGTAACGCTTCGGGTGCTTCTCGGCGCGCACCCCGCTCACCTCCACCCGGTAATACTCGAGCGGGGTGCGTTTCTTCTTCATGATGTCCACCACGTCGTAAGCGGTGCAGCTACCCAGCGCCGCCAGCAGCATTTCCATTGGTCGCAGCCCGGCCGCCGGATCGTTGCCGTCGATGATGCTGCGGTCGCCGGCCTCGTTTTCGGCCATAAAGCGCTTGTCGCAAAGTTGGTGAATGACGATTGTCTTCTCGGTAGCCATACTGAGCCCTACTTTACAAGATGCAGAGTCTGAGCACGCCGTTCATGCCATCCCGTCGCCGTCAGCCTTTCTGGCCACCCTAGCAAAAGCCGGGGTCCAGGACCGAGTCGATGGTCGGGATTGGAGGGCTGCTTCGTCATCGTTGCCGTCTGTTCGTCACCATTGCTTCTTGAAGGCTCCACGAGCGACGGAGACCGCACCGCTCTGGACTGGCTCGCGTGAGCCAGTGGGCTAGCTAGGCTGGAATGATGAGCTAAAACTAGAGCAGACCGTGGCTGTAGCCGCCGTCCACCATGATCGCTTGGCCGGTCAGGTACGAAGCCGGCGCGCTCACCAGAAAAGCCGCCACCGCTGCGGTCTCGGCCGGGTCGGCCATGCGCCCGGCGGGAATCTGCGCCAGCTGCGCTTTTAGCAGCTCTTCCGGCGTCTTGCCCAGGCGGGCGGAGTTTTTGGCGAACAGGCTGTTCACCCGTTCGGTGGCGGTGTAGCCCGGGCCCAGGGTGTTGACGGTCACCCCGTCCGCGGCCACCTCGCGGGCCAGCGTCTTGGCGTAGCCGGTCACCGCCGCCCGCAGGGCGTTGGAGAGGGCCAGGTTTTCGATGGGCTCCTTGACCGAGATCGAAGTCACGTAAAGCACCCGACCCCAGCCACGTCGGCGCATACCGGGCAGCACCGCGGCCGTCAGCCGCAGTTGCGGGTAGAAAAGCAGCTCGGCCGCCGCCCGCCAGGAGGCCTCGTCCAGTTCGGCCGCTGCGCCCGGCGGCGGTCCGCCGGTGTTGCCCACCAGGATCTCCACCGGGCCGAACTCGGCCGTCGCCAGCTCGGCGAGCCGCGCCGGCGTTTCGGGCTCGCTCAGGTCGGCGGCCAGGTAGACCGCCGCGCCACCTTTCGCGTTGATGGCCTCGGCGGTTTGCCGTAACTTTGCTTCGTTGCGGGCGTTCAGCACCAGCCGCGCCCCCTCGGCCGCCAGCGCCAGGGCAATCGCCCGGCCTATTCCTTGCGAGGCGCCGCTGACCAGCGCCGTTTTTCCGGCAATTCCCAGGTCCATGGCCGTATTATCGGCCAGGGAGGGCCGCACCGGCAAACCGGCTGTTAGAATGAGGGCAATGGAACGTCGCATCAGGGTACTCATCGCCAAACCCGGCCTCGACGGCCACGACCGCGGTGCCAAGGTGGTGGCGCGGGCGCTGCGTGACGCCGGTATGGAAGTCATCTACACCGGCTTGCGGCAAACCCCCGAGATGATAGTCAGCGCCGCTTTGCAAGAAGACGTGGACGCGGTGGGCCTCTCGGTGCTCTCGGGGGCGCACATGCACTACTTCCAAGAGGTCAAGCGCCTGCTCGACGAACAGGGAGCTGGCGACATCCTCCTCTTCGGCGGCGGCATAATCCCCGACGAGGACGTGCCCAAGCTCAAGGAGATGGGCGTGGCCGAGGTGTTCGGCCCCGGCAGCCCTACCTCTGAGATAGTCGAGTTCATCAGCCAGGCCACTGCCGCGCGCTGGGCCGAACAGTAATCTTGAACTCGCTAGTTTACGCCGCCGCGCTGGGCTACGCGCTCGGCAGCCTGCCGTTTTCGATCTGGTTCGGTTGGTTGCAGAAGAAGAACCTGCTCGCCGAGGGTTCCGGCAACCCCGGGGCGATAAACGCCTTTCGGGTGCTGGGTCCGGTGCCGGGAACGATGGTGCTGGTGCTGGACGCCTTCAAGGGGGCGGCGGCCGTCTTGTACGGCAGCCTGCTGGGTGGTTTTTGGGGAGGACTGCTGGGCGGTCTGGCGGCTATTGCCGGTCACCTTTGCACGCCCTGGCTGCGTTGCCGCGGCGGTAAGGGCATAGCGGTTAGCGCCGGCGTCTGGCTGGCCATTCAGCCGCTCACGGTTTTACTCATCGCGGTAGCCTGGCTGGGCGCCTGGTTGGGCAGTCGCGACGCTTACAAGGCCTTTGCGGTGGCTGCGCTGTTTTTTGCGCCGGCGGCCTGGCTGGCCAGCCACTCGTGGCCGCTCACCCTGGCGGCGGCGGCCACCACCTTGCTACTGATGCCGCGTCACTGGCGTTACTTGTCGTCCTGAACCGCGCGCAGGTCGAGGGCGCGGGCGTGCGCTTCCAGCTCCTCCTCGCGCGCCAGCCGCGCTCCCAGCTCGGACAGGTGCGCAGCCGCCTCGGCGTTGAAGGCCACCACCGGCACTATCTTGAGAAAGTCGCGCACCGCCAGCGCGCCGGTCCAGCGCGCCGATCCGGAGGTGGGCATGACGTGGCTGGGGCCGGCAACGTAGTCGCCGATGGCCTCGCCGGAGTGCTCGCCCAAAAAGATGCCGCCGGCGTTGTTGACGTAGCCGAGCCAGTCGGTGGGGCGGGCCACCGAGAGGCAGAGGTGTTCGGGGGCGTAGAGGTCGGCCAGCTCCAGCGCTTCCTTCATGTCGCCTGCTTTTACCAGGCCGCCGTTTTGTAAGGCGGCGCGGGCTATTTCGGCGCGGGGGAGGTCTGCCAGCTGCCGTTCCAGCTCGACCGCCACCGCCTCGAGCACGTCTGAGTCGGGGCTCACCAGCCAGGGCTCGGCGGCCGGGTCGTGCTCGGCCTGGGCCAGCAGATCGGCGGCGACTATGCGCGGGTTGGCGGCGGCGTCGGCGATTATCAGGGTTTCGGTGGGGCCGGCGAGGCCGTCAATACCTACGTCGCCAAATACTTCTTTCTTGGCCAGGGTCACGAATAAATTACCCGGTCCTACTATCTTGTCCACCCGGGGAATCTTCTCGGTACCGTACGCCAGCGCGGCGATGGCCTGAGCTCCGCCCACCGCGAAGAGGCGGTCGGCGCCGGCCGCCCAGGCGGCGGCCATGATAGCCGGGTGCACCGGCGGCGGGGTGGTGATGATTACCTCTTTCACCCCGGCCACCCGCGCCAGAACCACCGTGTGTAAGACGGTCGAGAGCAGCGGGGCGCTGCCGCCGGGAACGTAGGCGCCGATGCGGCGGATGGGCCGCACTACCTGGGCCAGCATTCCCGCCGGGGTGGCGGCCATGAAGCCGCCCTTGGGCTCCTTGCGGTGAAACTTTTCCAGCCGTTCCCGGGCGATCCCCAGCGCTTCGCGCAGGTCCGAGTCCATGTCGTCGTAGGCTTCGCGCCACTCGCGCTTGGGAACCTCGTAGGTGGCGTGTTTGTCGAGGGTCAGGCTCCACTCGTCGAGGGCCGTCTGGCCGCGCAGGCGCACGTCGGCGACGATGCGGCGCACCGCTTCGGCGGCCTCGAGGCGCTCGCCGAAGACGCTCTCGATGCTCCCCGCCAGCCGTTCACTGAGCTCGAACCGCAGCCTGCGCGCGGCGAAGCGGCCGCGCACCTCCTTGGCAGAATACCTGGGTACCAACTTGCCTCACCTCCGGCGCCGGCGACGGCGGCCGCCGCGACGGCGCGACTTCTTTTTGGGTTGCGCTTCGGGTTCCGGTTCGTGGACTATCTCTTGCAGGTTGGCCTCGAAGACGTGTTCGCCCACCTGTTGCGAAAACTTGAGCGGGTAGCCGGAAGCGTCGAAGTAGACCAGGCTGACCCCTGGCCGCAGCCGCCAGCTGGTGGCCTCCACCTCGCCCCAAGGCATGGTCAGGGTCTCGTTCCCCATCCTTTCGGCGTGTACCCGCCCGCCCACCATGGGCAGGGTCAGAACGTCTTCGTTGGCCCGGCTGAGGGCCAGCAACAACGAGAGCGGGTCGTGGTAGTCGGTGGTGTAGGGAAGGACGAACTCGGGCTCGCCCTTGGTGACGACCACCCCCTCGTCGCGCAGGAACTCGACCTGGTAGACACGGTTTTGCCGGCCTTCGACCCGCTCGCTGAACTTGAGGGGTACGCCGCGCTGGTCCATCTCGCTCACCCAGCGCTGCTTGGTGCGCGGCAAGGGCAAGGCGACGTCGGCGGTGAGGACCATCCGCTGGCCCTTGCGGGAGGTTTCGTAGCGGATTTGCTGCTCACCGGCTTCGCGCCCGGCGTAGCTGAGCTTGTACTTGAGGAGAACCGGTGCCTTCACCATGACCATCGTACACCACGCCACTAACGGTCCGGCGCCTTGCTGAGCTGGTAGTAGACTGCGTCGTCGTCGCGGGCCAGGTCCACGGCGCGGTAGCCCTTGGCGAAGGCGCGGCTGAAGGCCTCGCGGGTAAACAGCCGCCAGGCCTCGGCCAGGCCCATGTCGGCCGCCTTGAGGGCCTCGATGTCGGACGGCACGCGCAGGTACACTTCGTTGGCCTCCGGCTCGAGCAAATCCAGCGGGCGCAGCTCCAGCCCGGCGCCGCTGGTGCGCGCCAGTGGCTTACCGCGCGGGGGCGGGGGCGGGGGGATGTGGCGCAGGCGTTCGCGAACCCGCTCGTCCTCGAGCTCCCAGGTAATCAACAGCCTGTCGGCGGGAATGCCTGCGTAGAGGCCGGTGCGCAGCCCGTAGAAGTCGGCGTAGTAGGTGCCGGCCCAGGCTCCTAGCTTGCCCAGGTTGAGGCGGGCATTCTTGGTGAGCAGCGGGTCGAAGGTCCAGGTGACCGTATCTATGCTCCGTTCCAGCGCCCAGGTTCGCTGGAAGCGCTTGAGAGCCAGGGCCACCCCCTTGCCCTGCCAGTCGGGCCGGACCGCCATCTGGTGGGAGTGCATCCAGATCCGCCCTCCCGCGTAAGCCGGAAAGCCCCAAACGAAGCCCACGGCCTCGCCTTCGGCCCAGGCCAGGGCCACCAAGCCGCCGGAGTGCTGGCTGGCGACCAGCGCCGAATGGGGGGCTATCTCGCGCTCACTAAAGCCCCAGGCGTCTAGTTGCAGTTCTTCGGTGAGCATTATCTCGTCTACGCTCCGGGCCTCGCGGATCTGGATCATGCCCTTACGTTACCCAGAAAGCGGTTCTTTTTGCAGGGTGGGTTAGCAATCTCAGCCGGGGTTCGGGGCAGAATGAGGGTATGGAAGTGGGCAAGCTGCTGGTCGTCATCGGGCTGTTGCTAGTCGTAGCGGGGCTCGTCTTGTGGCTGGCGCCGCAGGCTTTTTCCTGGTTCGGACATCTACCGGGCGACATTCGCATCGAACACGACGGCGTTTACGTGTTCGTCCCCGTCACCTCGATGATCGTCGTCAGCCTACTCCTCACCGCCTTCCTCAACCTGGCGGCCTGGCTTTTGAAGTCTTGGTCTTAGAGCCGTTTTTAGCGTTGTACACTGGCTTTCATGAGCCGGCACCTGCGGGGTATCCTCATCCTCACCCTGGTCACCCTGATATGGGGTTCGACCTTCGTCGTCGTCAAGAGCGCCCTGGCCGGTTTTCCGCCGAGCCTATTGATGCTGCTGCGTTTCTTTCTGGGAGCGCTGGTTTTCCTGCCGCTCTTGCCGCGCAGTCGCGGCGCCTGGCTGGCGGGATTCGAGCTCGGGTTTTGGGCCGCACTCGGTTACGCCACCCAGACCATCGGTCTGCTCTACACCAGCGCCGGCCGCAGCGCGTTCATTACCGCCCTTAGCGTGGTCTTGGTGCCATTGCTGGCCGGTCTGGCGGGGCGGCGGGTGCGGCCCTTGGTCTGGTTGGGGGCGCTGGCCAGCTTCGTTGGGGTGGGCCTTTTGGCATACGACGGCAGCCCGCCTAACGCGGGCGACTTCTGGACGCTGGTCACGGCGGTTACCTACGCGCTCTACATTTTGGCGCTCGAGCGCCACGCCTCCCGGCAGGATCCACTGGTGCTGGCCTTTACCCAGCTCGCTTGGCTGACCGTGCTTGTTGGAGCCTGGTCGCTCGTCAGTGGCGACCTGGCGCGGCTTGCGAGCACGCCCATACCCTGGGCGGCGGTGCTCTACCTGACGCTGGCTGCCACTTCCCTGACCACTTGGCTGATGGCCATCGGCCAGCGCGCCGTCAGCGCGCCCGAGGCGGCGGTCGTTTACTCGATGGAGCCGGTCTGGGCGGCGCTCTTCGCCTACCTGGTCCTGGGTGAGTGCCTCGGCTTGCAGGGCTGGCTGGGTGGCCTGCTGGTGGTGGCCGCGGTCATCATCGCCCAATGGCAGCCGCCCGCCGCCGAGCCGCGCTAGGATGGTGAGCGTGAAGCGGCTGGTTTTGGTCCCCACGCCCATCGGCAACCTGGCCGACGTAACCCTGCGTGCGCTGGAGGTGCTCAAAGAGGCCGAGGTGGTGGCCTGCGAAGACACCCGCCGCACCGCCAAGCTGCTGCGCCACTACGGCATCGTCACGCCGCTGGTGCGCCTCGATCAGCACACCATGAAACGGGCCGAAAAACTGCTGGCGGAGCACGATTACCTGGCCTACGCCAGCGACGCCGGCACCCCGGGCATTTCCGACCCCGGCGCCGAGCTGGTGCGCCTGGCCTGGGAACAGGGTTTTAGGGTGGAGGTGCTTCCCGGCCCCACCGCTCTGATCCCGGCGCTGGTCGCCTCGGGTATGCCGACCGCCCGCTTTGCCTTCGAAGGTTTCTTGCCGCCTTCCGGCAAGGCTCGCCGCCGCCGGTTGGAGGCGCTGGCGCGAGAGGAGCGCACCGTCGTGCTCTACGAGTCGCCACACCACCTGAGTGCCACCCTGCGCGACCTGATAAAACTTTACGGCCCCGAGCACCAAGTGGCGCTGGCGCGGGAGTTGAGCAAGAAACACGAGGAAGTATGGCGTGGTACGCTGGCCGCAGCCCTGGAGCGCTTTGCCGAGCCGCGTGGCGAGTTCGCGATAGTTCTGGCGCCGCGCCCGCAGGCGACCGCCGAACCAGACGCCGCTGCTCTATACGAAAGTTTGCGCGCCCAAGGTTTGAGTGGGAGAGCGCTGGCCGAGGCGCTGGAGCGTGAGGGAGTAGCCCGTAATCAGGCCCGCAAGCTGGCCTACAAAAAGGAGGAAGCATGAAGAAAATCGGCGTATTCACCAGCGGTGGCGACGCTCCCGGCATGAATGCCGCGGTGCGGGCGGTCGTCCGCTGGCTTTCGGCCAACGAGGTGGAGGTAGTAGGTATCAAGCGCGGTTACGCCGGCATGATAGACGGCGAGTTTGTCGCCCTCACCCCGCGCGACGTGGCCAACATCATCCAGCGTGGTGGCACTATTTTGCGCACTGCCCGCAGCAAGGCCTTCATGACGCCCGAGGGCCGGGCCGAAGCCGCCAAGCAAATAGCCAAGGCGGGTATCGAGGGGCTGGTGGCCATCGGTGGCGACGGCACCTTCCGCGGCGCTATCAAGCTGACCCAGGAGCACCGCATTCCCATCGTCGGCGTTCCCGGCACCATTGACAATGACCTGTACGGCACCGACTTTACCATTGGCTTCGACACCGCAGTTAATACCGCCCTCGACGCCATCGACCGCATTCGCGACACCGCCGCCAGCCACGAGCGGGTCTTCTTCATCGAAGTAATGGGGCGCCACGCCGGTTTCATTGCTCTGAACGTAGGCCTCGCCGGCGGGGCCGAGGTAATAGCCCTGCCCGAGGTGCCCACCGGCCCGGACGAGATAGCCGAGCAGATCCGCGTTTCCGAGGCCAAGGGCAAGAGCTCTTCGATCATCGTCGTTGCCGAGGGGGCCTACCCGGGCGGGGCCGATACGCTGATGCGCGCCGCTCAGGAGATCTATCCCTTCGAGGGGCGGGTGACCGTGCTGGGGCACATCCAGCGCGGCGGTTCGCCCACCGCTCACGACCGGGTTCTGGCCAGCCGCCTCGGTGCGGCCGCGGCAGAAACGCTGGTGGCCGGCACCAGCGGGGTAATGCTGGGCGAGGTGGAAGGCGAGATAGCCCTGACGCCGCTGGCCGACGCGGTCGAGAAGCGCAAGCCCATCAACCGCGATCTCTACGAACTGGCCGGGGTGCTGGCTGAGTAGACCAGCCGTAACTTCCCAATACGTAGTTCACAAAGTCCGGGTGGGGGCAATACCTGGTGTGTAGTACGTGGTAGGAGGTAGGAAGTGGGTTGTGGGAAGTAGGGGGTGGGAGACGTACGTAGCACGTTGTACGTGGTGCGTAGTTCGTTGCAAGTAGTATGAATCGAATGTGCTATACGCGCTGACGCACCACGGTGTTTCCACGGGCAACGACCACGAGCCGCTTGCTCGTCTTGCCTCCCCCAGCGGGGGAGGTGGCCGCAGGCCGGAGGGGGGGTTGTTCGTCGGGATGTGGGGTGTGGGAAGGAAAAGAC
>JALVWZ010000142.1 GCA_027023115.1 Thermaceae bacterium | reverse complement strand
GCATGATTCCCCGCGACGAACAGCTCCCCGGCGCGGTAATGCCGGTACGGCGAGCGGGGCTGGGCGGGCTTTTCAGCTGGCGCAACCGCTGGATCATCTGGATTGCCCTTATCCTGCTGGCCTATTGGTGGGTGCACGGCCGCTAGCTGCAACCTTCCCAACACGTTTTTCACAAAGTCCGGGATGGGCGGTACGTCGTACGTGGTGCGTAGTACGTGGTAGGTAGTTTGAATCGAACGCGCCAAGCATGCTGACGCCGGCGAGTCGTGGTATTTCCACAGGACACGAGCCACAAGCCACTTACCGGTTTCAAAAACCCCCACCCCGACCCTCACCGAAGGGGAGGGAGATTTGTTTCGCGGACTATAGCCACAGGCGTACTTACGTCTCTATGCAGCTAGGGCGGACACGCGGGTCCGCCCCTACGACGAGATGACACAACACGAGCCACGAGCCGCAACCACGGGCCACTTACCGCTGTTTTGTCATCCAGCCAAGTGGCTCTTTGGCTCGCGCGAGCCGGTCCGGACCGGAATAGCCTCCGTCGCTCGTGGACGTCGTAATCGTAAGAGAAAGTGGCGATGGGCAAACAACAGCGGTGAAGAACAAACGACAACGGCGACGAAGCAGCGCCCGAACCTCGACCTCTGACTTGGTCCTGAGCCCCAGCTTTCGCCGGAGTGGTGGTAAAGCTCGTGGCGATGGAGATGGCGTGAACGACGTTCTGAACCCTACGGCTAACCACCCTCACTATCCGGGCGGTAGGCTTGTTGTCATGAGAGGTACGTTGCGAACGCTGCTCATCATTGCCTTGCTGCATACGACGGCCGCGCTGGCGGCCGGGAGCGTCGTTTGGAGCGCACAGTGGGGCTCGCCCGCTTGGGAGGCGGCCTTTGGGGCCATCGCCGACGCGGTGGCCGGTTGGACGGCGGGGAGCCTGTTCGGGCCTGCAAACGGCGTGGACGCCTTCCTGGTGAGTTTGCAAGAAGGTAAAACGCAAGGCTGGCAATCGGGCTGGCCGGGGCTCGAGCGCGCCTACGCCATTGCCCCGGCCCCAAGCGGCTACTACCTGGGCGGAACCGTCGGCGCCCCGGCCAAAGACGCCATGCGCGCCCAGACCGACGCCCTGTTGGTGCGGTTGGACGGCGCCGGCAAACAGCTCTGGCGGGCGCGCGTGGGCGGCCCCCTCAAAGATCAGGGGCGTGCCCTGGCCCCGGCTCCGGAAGGGGGCGTTTACCTGGCCGGCTTTGGCGACGGGCGCATTTTCTCCGCCGGCAGCGGCGGCAGCGACGTTTTCGTGGCCCGGTTCAGCGCCAGTGGCAGTCGCCTTTGGGGCGCGCAGTGGGGCAGCGACAACAACGACTTCCTCACCGCCGCCGCCCCCGACGGGGCAGGCGGCGTCTACCTGGCGGGATTCAGCGACGTAGACGAAGACTGCCGCCGCGTCAGCGAGCGCGGCTTCGTGCTGCGTTACTCGGCCGCCGGCGAACTTCTCTGGGAATACCGCTGGGGCTACGACGCCGCGACCCGCCCGACCGCGCTCGCGGCGGCTCCGGGGGGCGTGTGGGTGCTGGGTCAGACCGACGGCTCCCTATATGGGCCGTTCAACGGCGGGCGCGACGTTTTTGCGGTGTTTCTGAGCGCCGCTGGCAAGCCGACCGTCGCCGCCCAGTGGGGCACCGCCGCGGCCGACCTGCCGCAAGCGGCGGTCTACTCCGGCGGCCGGCTCTACGTGGCCGGGGCTACCGCTGGCAGGCTCTTCGCCGACTGCGCCGGTGGTTACGACGCCTTCGCCGCCGCCTTAGACCCACGAACCGGCCGCCCGCAAAGCGGCTGGCAGGCGGGCAGCCCGTCCCGCGACCAGGCCCAGGCGCTGGCGCTCACCCCCGCCGGCGAGCTGCTATTGGCCGGCGTTACCTACGGGGATTTTTACGGCCGCAACGCCGGCCAGGCCGACGCCTGGGCGGTGCGGCTAAGGCTGCCTTAGCGTCACTTTCATAAAGGGGCTGGCTATTGGCGCCTCGCCTCGATGAAGTGGTGAGGCCGCGAACCGCTTGGCCTAAGAGGATCCGACGGAAGGTCTTCCGAACCTCGGCTGATGCCTCTGAACGAGCCCCCTGCCAAAGAAAAGCTGCTTTTGCCCGAGACCTGCCGCGTGAAAATCTGACGTCAAGCGGAATCGAGTAGGCGGCGGGCCGTGTCCGCATCGGTAATCAGCGCGTGGAAGAGGCCGCCGTTGAGGGCGGCGCGCAAAGCGGGCAGCTTGGCGGGGCCGGCGGCCATGGCGACGCGGTGGGGGATTTGCAGGAAGTCCTGCCAGCTCACGGCCAGTACCCGTTCGTCGAGGGGGGTTGCGACGGGGCGGCCGGCGGCGTCGAAGAAGCGCATTAGCACTTCGCCCACCGCGCCGGCGGCGTTGATGGCCGCCATCTCGGCGGGGCTGACCATGCCGGTGCGCACGCTGGTGCTTTGCTGGTCCGCCTGGCCCACGCCGACCACGGCAATCCGGCTTTGGCGGGCGCCGGCCAGGGCCGAGGCGATGCGCGGCTCGGCCAGCAGCGCGGCGCGCGCCGCGGCGCTTTCTACCAGCACCGGCGCCGGTAGGGCCTCGAGCCGGCACCCCAGCGCGGCGGCCAGCGGCCCGCTGATCGAATAGGGGTTGGCCTGGCCGAGGTAGCTGCCGGCCAGCTCGCGGACGGTGCATCCCGGCAGGCGGCGGGACTGGTGCAGGTAGGGGGCCATGCGGCCGACGGTAGCGCTCCAGCTGAGGCCGACGCTGCCCTGCGGCTCCAGGCGGGCTAGCAGGTAGGCGGCGCCGGCGGCTCCCAGGGCGTCGCGGCTGGCCTCGAGGCCGGCGCCGCCGGGCACGACCACCGCGTCTTCCAACCCGAAGGCGCGGCGCAGCTCCGCGGCCAGCCGAAAACTCTCGGGAAGGGGGCGGGTCACGTGGAATTGCACCACCCCCTCGCGGCGGGCGCGGGCGAGGAGGCGGGTCACCTTGACCCGGCTGACCCCCAGCCGGCGGGCCACTTCCTCCTGCTTCAGGCCCTCCTTGTAGTAGAGCCAGGCGGCGACGGTAACCAGCTCTTCGTTCGTCAAGCTCCCTCCAC
>JALVWZ010000141.1 GCA_027023115.1 Thermaceae bacterium | reverse complement strand
AGAGCCTGCGCGAGGCGCTGAAGGTGCAGGAGCGGATGGGCAAGGCCCGCCCTCTGGGCGAGGTGCTGGTCGAACTCGGCTACGTAGCCCCCGAAGACGTGGAAGAGGCCCTCAAAAAGCAGCGTGCCGGCGGCGGACGCCTCGAAGACACCCTGGTCCAGTCGGGCAAGATCAACCCGGAAATGCTGGCCCAGAGCTTGGCCATCCAGCTGGGTTACGACTACATAGACCCGCTGGAAGACCCGCCCGACCCTTCGGTGCTGCCGATGGTGAGCGAGAACACGGTGCGGCGCTACGTCGTTTTCCCCCATCACCTCGAGGGTGACAGCCTGGTCGTGCTGATGAAGGATCCGCGCAACATCTGGGCGATAGACGACCTGCGCGTCTTCACCAAACACGACATCATTCCGGCGGTAGCCACCGAAGAGGCCATCATCAAGCTAATCGAGCGCCACTACGGCGGCAGCGGCGACCTGGACGAACTCACCCGCGAGCTTTCCAAACAGCAGCGCACGGTCGAAGAAGAAGTTTCCACCGACCTCAGCGACAACGCCGTGGTGCGCCTGGTAAACACCATCATCCGCGACGCTTACCTGCAAGAGGCCTCCGACATTCACATCGAACCGCGCGAACACGACGTGATAGTCCGCATCCGCGTGGACGGCTCGCTACGCGAGTACAAGCGCCTCCCCAAGAGCGCCGGCCCGGCCATTGCCAGCCGCGTCAAGATCATGGGCCACCTCGACATCGCCGAGCGGCGCCTGCCCCAGGACGGCCGCGTTCGCTTCAAGGACCGCAGCATAGACATCGACCTGCGCCTTTCCACGCTGCCCACCGTCTACGGCGAAAAGTCGGTGATGCGCCTCTTGCGCAAGGCGGCCGACATTCCCGAAATCGAAGGGCTCGGTTTTGCCCCCGACGTTTTCGAGCGCTTCCAGGACGTCATCAGCAAGCCCTACGGCATCTTCCTGATCACCGGCCCCACCGGTTCCGGTAAGTCTTTCACGTCCTTTTCCATCCTCAAGCGCGTCGCCACCCCCGACAAGAACACGACCACCATCGAGGACCCGGTCGAGTACGAAATCCCCGGCATCAACCAGACCCAGGTCAACACCCAGGCCGGCCTGACCTTCGCCCGCGCCCTGCGCTCTTTCCTGCGTCAGGACCCGGACATCATCATGGTCGGCGAGATCCGCGACTCGGAAACGGCGCAGATAGCCACCGAGGCAGCCCTCACCGGTCACCTGGTGATCGCCACCCTCCACACCAACGACGCCGCCGGCGCCATCACCCGCCTCGACGAGATGGGCGTCGAGCTGTTCAACATCTCCGCTTCGCTAATCGGCGTACTGGCGCAGCGCTTGGTGCGGCGCGTCTGCGACCACTGCAAAGTGGAGGTGGAGCCCGACCCGTCGGTGCTGCGCCGCCTGGGTCTTACCGAAAAGGACATGAAGGGCAAGACCCTCTACCGCGGTGTCGGCTGCGAGCGCTGTAACGGTACCGGCTACAAGGGGCGCTACGCCATCCACGAGCTGATGGTGGTCGACGATGACATCCGTAAGGCGATAGTCGAAGGCAAGTCGGCTACCGAGATCAAAGAACTGGCCCGCAAGAAAGGCATGAAGACCCTCCGTGAGGACGGCATCTACAAAGCCATGCAGGGCATTACCACCCTGGAAGAGGTAATGGCGCGGACGATTGAGTGAGGGAGGCTGGAATGCAAAAAGTACCCGATATCGTTGATCTCTTGAAAATGGCGGTCAACCGCGAGGCGTCCGACTTGGTCATCACGGTGGCCCTGCCGCCGATGATCAAGATAGACGGCGAGTTCCACCCCACCGAGTACGACCAGCTTTCGCCGCAGGACACGCGCAAGCTGATGTACGCCCTGATGGACGAAAAGCAGCAGCGGCAGTTCGAGGAAAACAAGGAGCTCGACTTTTCCTTCAGCCTGCCCGGTAGTGGTCGCTTCCGCGTAAACGTCTTCTTCCAGCGCGGCTCGGTAGGCGGCGTATTGCGCGTGGTGCCGGCGGTCATCAAGTCGTTCGAGGAACTTGGCCTCCCCAAGAACATCGGCGAACTGGCGCTCAGCCCGCGCGGCCTGTTACTGGTGACCGGTCCCACCGGTTCCGGCAAGTCCACCACGCTGGCGGCCATGCTCGACTACATCAACGAAAACCGCCGCGCCCACGTGGTAACCATCGAGGACCCGATAGAGTTCTTCCACAAGCACAAGATGTCGATCATCAACCAGCGCGAGGTGGGCGTGGACACGCAGGGTTTCCACGAGGCCCTGCGCAGCGTCCTGCGTCAGGCCCCCGACGTGATCCTGGTGGGCGAGATGCGCGACTACGAGACCATTTCCGCGGCCATCACCGCTGCCGAAACTGGCCACTTGGTCATGGGCACCCTGCACACCAACTCGGCGCCCGAGACCATCGACCGCATCATCGACGTCTTCCCGCAGAACCAGCAGGAACAGGTGCGGGTGCAGCTTTCCAACAACCTGGTGGCGGTGCTCACCCAGCAGCTCTTGCCCAAGGCCTTCGGCGACGGCCGGGTTCTGGCCTACGAGCTGATGGTGGCCACGCCGGCGGTGCGGGCGCTAATCCGCGAGGGTAAGAGCCACCAGCTGACCAGCGTCATCCAGACCGGCGGCCAGTTCGGCATGATCACCATGGACGCCCACCTGGCCGACCTCTACCGCCGCAAGGTCATTTCCTACGAAATGGCGCTGGCGCGGGCTGTGGACCAAAAGGAGTTCAACCGCATGGCCGGCGTGGGGGCGGGCGCGGTAGGAGGGTCGTCTCCGAAGCGGCGTTAGCGGCGGCAATCAGGCCGCATCGTTCAGCTGCTCATCCTTGTGGAGCCGCTCGCCTCGGGCCGGGGCGACCAGCCTCCGGGCCCAGTTCTTACGCGGCCGTGGTCGGCATATTTTTGGAGCAGTCACGAGTTGGCAGCGGAGCTTGACGGTCCTCAGTAGAAGCCTCCATAATTAGCGCATCCGGCCGGGCCGGGTTCCTGTATGACAGAAACACGAGCGTTACTCTCCCTGAGAAACGTCAGCAAACGTTTCCCGGGGGTCTTGGCGGTGGACCGGGTAAGCCTCGA
>JALVWZ010000140.1 GCA_027023115.1 Thermaceae bacterium | reverse complement strand
AAGGTTTGCGAGCGTTGCGGCGTCGAGGTCACCAAGTCTATCGTCCGCCGCTACCGCATGGGTCACATCGAGCTGGCCACTCCGGCGGCGCACATCTGGTACGTCAAGGACGTGCCCAGCAAGATCGGCACCCTGCTCGACCTGACCGCCGGTGAACTGGAGCAGGTGCTCTACTTTGCCAAGTACATCGTCATCGACCCCGGCGGGGCAATGCTCGAGGGCGTGCCCATCAAGCGCGGCGAGTTGCTCAGCGACGAGCAGTACCGCGAACTGAAGTTCGGCCGCCAGGAGACCTACTCGATTCCCCTCGGTAAGGACGCCTCCATCCGCGACGGCGACTTCGTGACCAAGGGCCAGGAGCTGGCCCCCGGCGTGGTCAGCAAGATGGACGGGGTGGCGCTCTTCCGCTTCCCGCGGCGCATCTCGGTGGAGTACGCCGAGCGCGAACGGGCCCACCTGGTCCTTCCGCGTGACGCTTGGATCGAGGCCGGCCACTACGAGCCGGGCGAGCCGCTGGCGGAGCTGGAAGACCCGTTCGTCTTCGAGAGCGAGGCCGGCGGCGTGGCCGAGGTGCTCGAGTGGGAAGAGGGCGCTCTGGTCAAGCTGCGCGACCCGGAGAACGACGAAGTGGTGGCCGTCTACCTGGTACCGGTCGGCTTTGCCCTCAAAGTGGGCGAAGGCGAGCTGGTGAGCGCCGGCGACCCGATCGCCGCCGCCGGGCCGGGCGCGGTGCGCCTCCCCCGCGGCGTCAAGGTGACCGAGCTGGAAGCCGAGATAGAGGGCGACCTGGTCTACCTTTCGATGACCGTCGAGTGGGCGCGGGTCAAGGAGTACCGCCTCGAGCCGCACATGCACGTCCTCTTCGGCGAGGGCGCCGAGGTGATGAAGGGCGACAAGCTGGTGGGCGCCATCGACCCCGAGGAAGAGGTCCACGCCGAGGCCGACGGCGTCGTGCACCTGCACGAGCCTGCCTCGATCGTGGTCATGAAGGCCCGCCTCTACCCCTTCGAAGACGACGTGGAAGTAACCACCGGCGACCGCATTGCCCCGGGTGACGTACTCGCCGACGGTGGCAAGGTTACCAGCGAGATCTACGGCCGCGTCGAGATAGACCTGGTGCGGCAGGTGGTGCGCGTCATCGAGAGCTACGACATCGACGCCCGCATGGGCGCCGAAGCGGTTCAGGTGTTGCTCAGCGAGCTCGACCTGGAACAGCTCGAGGCCGAGCTGGAAGAGGAGATGCTGGGCCCCAGCCGCCACAAGCGCAGCCGCGCCCGCAAGCGGCTGGAGGTGGTGCGCGCCTTCAAGGAGTCGGGTAACCGACCCGAGTGGATGGTGCTGGAGGCGGTGCCGGTGCTGCCCCCCGACCTGCGTCCGATGGTGCAGGTGGACGGCGGCCGCTTCGCCACCAGCGACCTCAACGACCTCTACCGCCGCCTTATCAACCGCAACAACCGCCTCAAGAAGCTGATGAGCCAGGGCGCGCCGGAGATGATCATCCGCAACGAAAAGCGGATGCTGCAGGAGGCCGTGGACGCCCTGATCGACAACGGCCGCCGCGGCAGCCCGGTCACCAACCCCGGTTCCGACCGGGCCCTGCGCTCGCTGACCGACATCCTCTCCGGCAAGCAGGGGCGCTTCCGTCAGAACCTGCTCGGCAAGCGCGTGGACTACTCCGGCCGTTCGGTGATCGTCGTCGGCCCGCAGCTCAAGCTGCACCAGACCGGCCTCCCCAAGCGGATGGCGCTCGAGCTCTTCAAGCCCTTCCTGCTGCGCCGCATGGAGGAGAAGGGCATCGCCGCCAACATCAAGCAGGCGCGGCGGATGCTGGAGCGCCATCGCGACATCAAGGACGAGGTTTGGGACGCGCTCGAAGAGGTAATCCACGGCAAGGTGGTGCTCCTCAACCGCGCCCCCACGCTGCACCGCCTCGGCATCCAGGCCTTCCAGCCGGTGCTGGTCGAGGGTCAGTCCATCCAGCTGCACCCGCTCGTTTGCGAAGCCTTCAACGCCGACTTCGACGGCGACCAGATGGCCGTGCACGTGCCGCTTTCCAGCTACGCCCAGGCCGAGGCGCGGGTACAGATGCTGGCCGCCCACAACCTCCTCAGCCCGGCTTCGGGCGAGCCGGTCGCCAAGCCCAGCCGCGACATAATCCTCGGCCTTTACTACATCACCCAGATCCGCCACGAGAGAAAGGGCGCCGGGCGCGAGTTCAAGACGCCGCAGGAGGCCATTGCGGCCTTCGACAAGGGTGAGATCGCCCTCAATGCGCCGATAGTGGTAGACGGCAAAGAAGCCACCGTCGGTCGCTTCAAGTACGTCTTCGCCAGCGTCGACGAGGCCATTCTGGCCGTTAAGCAGGGCTTGGTGGACCTGCAGGACGTCGTCAGCATCCGTATCAACGGCGAGATCCGGGTCACCAGCCCGGGCCGCGCCCTCTTCGTGCGGATGGTCATCGAGGCCATCAGGGAGGGCGACCCCGACGCCGAAGTGCCCGAGGAGCTGCTCAAGTACGACATTGCCCAGGAGAAGAACTCGCTGCGCGACCTCGTCTACCGCTCCTTCCTGCTGCTCGGTATCGAAAAGACCGCCAACCTCCTCGACGTCCTCAAGCACGAGGGCTTCCACTTCTCAACCTCTTCGGGCATCACCATCGGCATCGACGACGTGGTCATCCCGCCCGAGAAGCAGCAGTACTTGCGCGAGGCCGACGAAGCGCTGGAGAAAATTGAAGACGCCTACAAGAAGGGCCTTTTGACCGACGACGAGCGCTACCGCCAGATCGTCAAGCTCTGGGCCGACGTAACCGAGAAGGTCACCGAAGCGCTCTTCAAGAACTTCGAGGAGCGTTACCCCTTCAACCCGCTCTACATCATGTCGCAGTCGGGCGCCCGCGGTAACCGCACCCAGATCCGTCAGCTGGGCGCGATGCGCGGCCTGATGGCCAAGCCCTCCGGCGAGACCATCGAGGTGCCGGTGCGCGCCAACTTCCGCGAGGGGCTGACCGTGCTGGAGTACTTCATCTCCACCCACGGCGCCCGTAAGGGCGGCGCCGACACCGCCTTGCGCACCGCCGACTCGGGCTACCTGACCCGCAAGCTGGTGGACGTGGCCCACGAAGTCGTCGTCCG
>JALVWZ010000139.1 GCA_027023115.1 Thermaceae bacterium | reverse complement strand
AGCGCTACCTCTACCAGACGCTGCGCGCCGAACTGCGCGACGCCGTCAGCCAGGTGATCAGCCAGGAGCAGATTCCGTTCCCCTCGGGAAGCGCCGGCGATTTTCTCAACAAGGTTCTCCCGCCCTCAGTCTACGGCGAGGTGGACATCCTTGTTCCCGACCAGCCGACCCCCAGCTCGTTCGTAAATAACTTCGAGGTCATTCCCATTCCCAGCCGCACCCTGGGTGGCCAGCGGGTGCTGCTTACGCCAAGTGACTACGCCACCCTGCTTAGCAAAGGCGAGGTCTGGACCATCGCCCAGCTCCCCCAGGGGGACGGCCCGCCTTTGCGTCTGCTGGTGCATGGCGTGCTGGTACGCGGCAAGAACGCGCCTTTGAACCTGCGCGACACCTGGGTGGCGGTGCTGGTGGCCAAACCGCTCAGACCCATCGAGCTGACCCTGACCGAGCTCTCGCGGGTCTTTCTCTTCGTTTCCATCCTGGTGCTGACGCTGGTGGGGGTGCTGACCTACATCCTCGTCGGCAAGACCCTGGAGCCCCTCGAGGCCATCGCCCACAAAGCGGAAGAAGTAAGCATCAAGGGCTGGACCCGCCTCCCCGAGCCCGAAGCCAACGACGAGGTGGCGGTGGTGGCGCGGGCCCTCAACCGTATGCTCGACCGCCTCGAACACGCCTTCCAAACGCAAACCCGCTTCCTGGCCGACGCCTCCCACGAACTGCGAACGCCGATTACCGCCATTCTCGGCCACGTCGGCTACCTGTTGCGGCGCACGCCGGTCACCGACACCCAGCGCGAGAGCCTCGAGACCATCCGCCGCGAGGGCGAGCGGATGACCAAGCTGGTTACCGACCTGCTGGACCTGGCCGGCAGCGAAGGCGGCTGGCGCTTCGACGTACGCCCAGTGGAGCTGCGGGAGCTGCTAGACGAGATTGCCGCCGAGTACAGCCGCACCTTCGACGGCGAGATAAAGGTAGACGTCCCCGCGGAAGAAGTCTGGGTCGAGGCCGACGACCAGCGCCTGCACCAGGTCTTCGCCAACCTGGTCTCCAACGCCATCAAGGCCGGCGCCACCCGCGTGGAGCTGCGGGTGCGCCTCCCCGGCGACCGGGTGGTGGTGCAGATAGCCGACAACGGCCCCGGCATACCGGCGGAGCACCTGCCGCACCTCTTCGAACGCTTTTACCGCGTCGACAAGGCGCGCGACCGCGCCGCCGGCGGCTCCGGCCTGGGCCTGGCCATCGTCAAGGCAATCATCGAGGCCCTCGGCGGCGAGGTCTGGGTGGAGTCTGAGGTAGGCCGCGGCACCACCTTTAGCGTTTCTTTAAGGCGCGCAGCAACTCCGCCGCCTCATCCGCGCTGATCTCGCCCTTCTCCAACTGCTCCAGCACCAGCGCCCGCTCCGCGGCAACGTCTGCGCCGCCGTCGCTTTCGTAACCAAGGACCCGCAGAAGCGTCTCGAAGCGCGCCCGCACCGTCGGGTAGCTGACGCCCAAGATGCGCTCCATCTCCTTGAGGTTGCCGCGGGTCTTGACGAAGAGGCGCAGGATCTCCAGTTGCTCGGGCGGCAAAGCGGCAAACTCGTTTACCGAAAAACGGCCCTCGACCCGCGTCTGGCAACTGGGGCAAACGAGGCCGGTCACCTCCAGGCGGGTGTGACAAACGGGGCATTCGTGGGGCATTAGCGGTTTCACAACAGGCCTCCTATGCGTATGACGACGTGGGTGTCCTTGTTTTTCACCTCTACCAAGGGTTCCGTTGGCGGTAGGCGCCCGAGCCCCAGCCCCGCCGGCTCGAAAAGACGCCGCCAGCCACCGAGACGGCCCAGGCGGCGTTCGCCCCACCAGGCCAGCAGGTTCGCGGCAAAGGCCAGCGGAGTCTCGAAGGGCTCGAGCGGCAACAGCAAACGCAACCACCGCAACCCCGGCGCCCGCACCTCCAGCACCAGCCAGCGGGGTTGCCGGCTTCGCAGTCTTTCGACGAGCGCGTTCATGTCACCTCGATCACGATGTGCTCGCCCTTGCCGCCCTCGACCTCGACGATCCGCCCTTCGGGAACGTCGGTCCCGAGCGAATCAAGCAGCTCTTCGAGGTCGAACCCGGCCTCCCGGATCTGTTCCTGCTGCTCTTTGGGAACCAGCTTCAGGGCAAAGCGGGCCAGCGCCAGGGGCAGGTTGATCCTTACCAGCGCCTCGTCTTCGGGGTCATGGACTTCTATCCGTAACAGCCGCGCCGGCCGGCCCTTGACGGGAGCCTGCTCCCGCGCGGGCGCGCCCTCCAGGGCTTCCAGCAAACGCTCCGCTTCTTCGGCGGTCAGCTGCCCCGCGGCCAGCATTTCCAGTATCTTCCTGCGTTCTTCGTTCATGGAGTCTCCACCTCCCCCTCGCCCATGCCGACGGAAACCTTCAGGTAGCCGCGGCCTTCGCCGAGCGTCCCGCTGTACTTGCCGCCGCGACCTTCGGAAGCGTGTTTTGCCGTGCCGGTGACGGCCAGCTCGCCCAGCCCCACTTTCAGGTCGAACCGCAGGTCGCTGCCCTCTTCCAAGGCCAGGTTCACCCGGCCCATGCCCAGGCTGACGGAGTGTTTGCCCGCGGTGAGCAGCGCCCGCCCGTTGACCTCGCCCTGACCAAGGCTCAGGCGCAGACGCTCAACCGTTCCGAACCCAACCTGCCCCTGACCCAGCTGCAGGTCCAGCGCGGGCAGCTTACCGGCGATATCCACCTTTCCCTGGCCGAGCCGCAGCTTCAGGCCAAGCCCGGGCGGCAGCGCCAAGGCGGCCTTTTTGCGCGCCCGGACCAGGTTGAAAATACCTATTCTGGTAGTGGGGCCCTTGAACTTCCAGCCGTGCTTCGTGCGTTTGATAGTAATCTTCAGGCCGCCGTCTTCGAGTACCCGCGGCTCGCTCAGCGATGGGTCTACCCGGATCGATAAATCCGCCCGCTCCAGCACCACCTCGAGCCAGCCCTCCTGCGCCCCTGCTTCGACCTCGCCGGCGGGCTCGGCCGGCTCCAGTGCTTCTAGCAGCTTCTCGGCTTCTTCGGGGCTTATCTTGCCCTCTTCCAGCAGCCTGGCTATCTTCTCGTACTCATCCATGCCGCACCCCCAGCAAACGCGGCTTGGGGATGCAAATGCACCACCGCCGC
>JALVWZ010000138.1 GCA_027023115.1 Thermaceae bacterium | reverse complement strand
GCGCGCAAAAGATTGCGACCAGCCACCAAAGCCTCGATGAACTTGACGAAGTTCAAACGATACTCGGCGCCCAGAGCCGAAACCAAACCCTTATAGAGGTTGCTGCCATCTATAAATATGGCTACACGTTCCATACCGCCCCCTAACTTGATAGACCCTACCGGCAACCCTAGCCGAAACAGGGATACACTTATTACTTTACACGCTGCGGCGCCGTTTTTGTTACCCGCCGGGAGTAAGCCGGCGCCGCCCGCGCCCTCAACGCGCCGCTTTGAGCTGGTAGTGGGTTAGCACCGTATGCGGGTAGTAGTAAGCCAGTATCTCGCGATAGTTCCAGCCTTTTCGGGCCAGGCCGCGCGCGCCCCACTGGCTGAGGCCAACTCCGTGGCCCGACCCGCGCCCGCTAAACGTCCAACCGCTGAGCGTCGCCAGCGTCGAGGGCAGACCCAACGCCCGCAAGAAACGGCTAACCTTGGGCACCCGCAGCACCAGCCGCCCGGAGGTGGTGCTGACCGCCACCTCGACGATACGGCCGCTGACGCCGCGCTCCAGAACCTTGATCGAAGCAACCGTGCCTACCTGGTAACCAAGCCCAGCCAATGCCCGTTCCACCTGCTCGGGGCTCGTCTTGACCCGCCAGCGGCGGCTGAGCGACCACGGGTCGCTGCGCGACTTGAGATAGGGCACGTTGCTGCCCCAGACTTCTTCGGCCGAGGCCGTCTTGCCGCCGGAGTCGGCGTGATAGACGGCGGAAATGGGTTTGCCGTCATAGGCCAGGACGCGCCCGGCGGTTTCGCTGACGGCCCGGTCGTGGCGGGCCGTTTCGGCGTCGGCGCCTAGGTAGACTTGGCACTTGGAAGTAGAACAGAGGTCGTAGTCGGGGTTGGAGCCGAGGCGGCTGAGGGTGTAGGTGCGGGCGATGATCGCCTGCGCCCGCAGCACCGCCTTGGGGAAGGAGGCGGGTACTTCGCCGGGGAGGACCCCGCGCAGGTAGTCCTCGAGCCCCACCCGGTTGATCAGCAGTAACCGCCCCTCACGCCAGAGGACGCGCAGGTAGCCGCGGTAACCACTACCATTGACGCGGACCAAGCCGCCGGCGGGCACCAGCGACAGTAGCGTTCCCACCTCGCCCTGAACCGCGCAGGGCGGCGCGCTGCAGGTTACTTCGATGCCATGCGCACCGGCCAGGAGCTGGTAGGTCTGGCCGCGCTCGACCGTGGCCAGCCGCCCCGCCCAGCCCCAGATGCTGTGCCGGCCGGCGATCTGCACCGTGGCCAGGTCGGCCTCGTCAAGCAGCACCCGCACCTGCAAACCGGCGGCAAACCCGCGCGCTGCGAAGACGCTCGCGAGAAGGAAAAGAACCAGGAAGAAACGGCGCACGCTTTCAGTCCTCGCTTTCCGGCTCGCCGGCCAAGCGGCGCAACGCTTTCGGATCGAGCACCACCAGCCGGCGGTAGTTGATTTCCAAAAGACCCGCCAGGGCCAGCTCCCCCAGCATACGGGTTACGGTGTCGCGGTTTGCCCCAATCAGGTAGCCGATCTGGCGGTGGCTGAGGTTTACCTCGAGCCCCTCGCGCCCCGGCCGCATATGCCGCAACAGCACCCGCGCCAGCCGCGGCGCCACCTCGGCGAAACGCTGTTGGGCGTAGAAGTTTTGCGTATTGCGCAATAGCCTTACCGTTTCGGCCAGTAGGAAACGGCGCAGGGAGGGGTACTTGTTCCAAAGCGGAGCCAGCTTTGCGTGGTCGATGCTGAACAGGCGCGTCTGCGAGATGGTCTCGGCGTATGTGGAGTAGCTGGCGCCATCCCGCAGCGCCGCCGCTCCGAAGAACGAACCCTTGCCGACTACCGCCACCGTCACCTCGCGTCCGGTTCCATCCACCCGAAAAAGGCGCACGCCGCCCTCCACTACCGCATAGAGACGATCGGCCGGATCGCCTTGATCATAAAGTGGCTTACCGGCGCGGTACGAAGCCGCCTCGAGCGCGCCCTCGAGAGCTTCCCGTGCGGCCCGGGGGAGCTCGGCAAGGTTCGGCATCTGCATAAATAACAGTTTACCGCCGCCAACCACATCCCGCCGACTAAATATTCATTTGGCAACGGCTGCGGTTTTCCTTATTGACAATCTTTGCCAATACCAACTAATCCGATGTGTATTGACGGTATTGGTGCGCGGGCATAGAATGCCACAAGGAGAGTCGGCCTATGGATCAGGGGCATCGCCACAAGAGAAAACGTCAAAGGCGCGGCCTGGGCGGCGGCGGGCGGCGGCTCTCGGAGCTGCCGGAGAACCAACCCGCGGTCATCGGCCTGTTGGCTATGCGCGGTCCCCTGCGCAAGCGCCTGCTGGCGCTGGGGGTACGCCCCGGCGCGGTAGTAAGGGTGGTGCGGCGGGCGCCGCTGGGAGACCCGCTGGAGATAGCCGTTGGCGACACGCTGATAGCCATCCGCCACGCCGAGGCCGCCGAGGTGATCCTGAAAGGCAGGGACGGGGCCGCGGAGGAGGGCGATGTTTCAGAGTAAGGCCGCCCCGCCCACGCACGAAAACCCGCCCGAAACCCTGATCGTTACCGTCGGCAACCCCAATACCGGCAAGACCACGCTGATCAACGCCCTGGCCGGCTCCGACCTCAAGGTTGGCAACTGGCCGGGCACCACGGTGGACCGCCTCGAGGCGCGTCTGCACGCCGACGGGCGCGAGGTTCACCTGGTGGACCTGCCCGGCACCTACAGCCTCTCCCCTTCCACCCCCGAAGAAGCGCTGACCGCGCAGGAGCTCCTCCGCTCCCAACCTGCCGCGGTGGTGGACGTGGTGGACGCCGGCAACCTGGAACGCAACCTGCACTTGACGCTCGAGCTGACCGAGCTGGGTCTGCCCCTGCTGGTGGTTCTCAACCTCATGGACGAGGCCGCCGGCAAAGGCTACCGCTTGGACCCCGAGCGGCTGGCGGCGGCGCTGGGGGTTCCGGTAATCCCCACCAGCGCCAGCCGTGGCGAGGGCGTGGCGGAGCTGCTCGCGGCGCTTTTCTCCGCCAGCGTGCCCCAGCCACAGGTGCGCTACCCGGGCCAGCTCGAGGAGGCCGCTCGCCGCCTGGCGGCGCTGATAGACCACCCGGCGCGGCGCTGGCTGGCGCTGGCGCT
>JALVWZ010000137.1 GCA_027023115.1 Thermaceae bacterium | reverse complement strand
TCACGGCGGCGGACGTGCTCAAAGACCTGATGCAGAAGGCGCTCCCCGAGTAGGCCGTGTTCCGTTACCGCATCCGCACCAGCCTGCGCCGCCCCCTGCCCGGCGGCCGCACCAGCCGCCGCGCCGGTGAGAGCCTGGACTTCATGGAGCTGCGCGGCTACGCCCCCGGCGACGACCCCCGCTTCGTAGACTGGAAGGCCTACGCCCGCAGCGGCCGCCTATATACCCGCGTCTGGCAGGGTGAGGAGCGCGCCCGTTTTACCTTCTGGCTGGACGGTTCGGCCAGCATGAAGCTGTTCGGCAAGTTAGCTTACGCGCGTGAGGTGCTGCGCGTCCTGCTGGCGGCCGCCTTCCCCGACCAGGTCTACGCCCTCGGCCCGGACGCGGTCCGCCGCCTGCATAGACCCACCGCGCTCGAGGCCGTCGCCCCCGACCCGGCGGGGCCGCTGGCCGCCCTGCCGCGGCTGCTGCGCGCCCGCGGCCAGCCGGTGCTGCTCAGCGACGGCCTGGACGAAGGCGACTGGACCGGCTTTTTTAGAAGCCTGGCGCGAAAACGGCCCATTTTCATCCAGATACTGGCGCCGGCGGAGCTGGACCCGCCGCCCCGTGCCGCCGAGTGGCGCGACGTAGAAAGCGGCGAACGCCGGCGCGCTGGACCGGCCGAAGCAGCCGCCTACCGCGCCGCGCTGCGGCGGCACGTCTCGGTGCTACGGGAAAGCGCCGACGCCCACGGCGGCTACGCCCACCTGCGCGTTGGCGAGGAGATAATTCCGGCGCTCAGGCGTCAGCGGGTTTTGGAGTGGCGCTGAACACGATCCCAAACCGCCATCGCAAGCGCAATCCTTCGAAGTCAAGCCCTCTTCCTTAGAGAAAAGAAGCGACCAGGTTGCCGCGGCGCAGAAAGAAACCGTTCTGAGGGCCTTCTCTTCTAAAACCGCGGAGCGAAGCCCCATGCGCCACCCAAAACAACGCCAAGGCGACGAAACGGACCGATCTCAGGCGGCTTCGGGGTTATTGGCCTCGAGCGGACGCCAGACGTTTTCGTAGACCACCAGCTGCGCCGCGGCATACCAGACGATCTGAAAAGCCGCCAGCAAGAAGCCGAGCACCGCTGCCACGAAGCCGCCTCCCGTTCCCAGCAAAAGTTGCAAAAAGGAAGCCGCCATACCCAGCAGCGCCGGATACCAGAAGGCCGATGTGGTAAAGGCGGCGCGGTTTTCCAGGCGCAAGAGCAGCCGCAAGGCCAGCCCAAACGCCTCCCCAAACCCGCGCGCCCGCACCGATACCAAAGGCGAGTAGAGCTCCATCGCCACCAGCAGCGCAAACCAAACGAAACCCAAAAGCGCCCAGCCGAGGGGCCCCAAAACCAGCACGACGAGCGACAGGATAAAACCTATGGCGTAGGGCAGGCCCTGGCCGAAGGCAACCCCCAAACAGGCCGCCCAGCCACACTCTTCTGCGGCGGCGAGCGTCTCGGCCGAAAAACCGCCCCGCGCTCCAGCCTTGAGCCAGCGCACCAAAAGAGCCACTTGCATCATCGAAGCGAGCAGCACCACCACCTCGGCTGCCTGGCCGCCAACCAAGTAGGAGAATCCATAAAGCCCGGCGGTGAGCAGCACCAGGTTGGACTGGGCCGCCCACAGCGCGGCGGCCAGGGCGGCTATGCGAGAAAACGTCTGCGAAAACGACATGCCTCAATCTACCCCGAGCGTCCCGGCTGGCGGCCGCCGCGCCGGCTCCGGCCCGGCCGGATGAAGCGATAGCGGCCGCAAGGCGTAGCGCCAACTCGTTCTGCCCACATCTTCGCCTTCGCTGGTTGCGGCGTCCAGCCTTGTCATTCACGCTACCCCGCCATCGCAAGCATCTCCGCCCGTCACCCCAGCTATCGCTGGTTTTCAGGACCAAGCGAGGAGACACGGCTTAGGTGCCGAGCCGGCCTCGGAAAGCTAAAAGCCCCCTCCCTTTCGGGGAAGGCCGGGGTGGGGGTCTGGAACCGGCTCGTGGCCTGTAGCTTGTGGCTCGCGGTGTGTTATCCCTTCGTAGGGGCGGACCCGCGTGTCCGCCCTGTTGGTGCGTGGTACTTGGTTCGTGGTACGTGGTGGTGGCGGGATGGCCCGTGGCGCGTAGCTCGTGGCGAACGGAACGGCAGCGACAGAGTCTTGGCGGTTCGTGCGGCATGGACCCCGGACCTCGGCCGGCGCGTCCGGCCTCGTCCGTGAAATCGGTATTAAGTCAGTGAAAAGGTGAAGTCGAATCCCCGGCCAAGGATGCTTGGCACCCGCGAGCCGGAGCCTATGGCGCGCCTTTAATCCACGGCTTGGTTACTGTAAAACAACGTTCCATCCCCTTCGGGGAGGGCCGGGGTGGGGGTTTTTGAAACCGACAAGTGGCTCGTAGCCTGTAGCTTGTGGAAGATTCGTAACGTGCCATCGCGCACGACGTGCTTGATTCCAGCCACGTGCTGCGTACTACGCACCACGCACTACGTACGATTCACTTACCCACATCCCACTCCCCACCTCCCACCCCCTGACAAACAACCCGCGACTCGTGGCTGGTAGCCAGTCCCTGATGTCGAGGGGACGAAACCACAGAGGTTTCCAACCAACAAGACGTTGGGAGTTTGCGGCTAACTAGGCCACTGGTTCTTGTACATCTCAACCACTTCGGCGCTGCTGGTGGCTTCTTCGGGGCTCTTGTCGTCGCGGTAACGGACGAAGCGCGGGAAGCGCAGCGCCAGACCGCGCCCCTCCTTGACCACCCCAAACGCGCAGGTATGGTTGGGGCTGAGGGTGATCTCCTGCGCCTCCACCTCGACTACCTGGGCCGGCTCGAACCAGACGTCGGGCTCGAGCAAAGACCAGACGCGCGGGTGGCGCTCCTCGCGGCGGTAAGGCTCGAGCCGTTGCGGCAACACCCGGCCCAGGTCTTCGTCGCTGAAGCCGGAACCGACCTTGGTGATCGTTTCGAAGCGGTCCTCGTCCGGGTTGTAGGTGGCCGCCAGCAGCGAGCCGTAGCTCCCGGCTCGCTTGCCGCGCCCCAGCCAGGCGCCGACGATCACCAGATCGAGGGTGTCGGAAAGCTTACCGGCAATACCGCGCTTGTACTTGACCCACTTGAAGCCGCGCTTACCAGCCTCGTAGACGC
>JALVWZ010000136.1 GCA_027023115.1 Thermaceae bacterium | reverse complement strand
AAGTCGTGCTCGAGGTCTACTCCCAGGTCGCGCTGGGGCAGGTCGGCTACGTGCCCGACGCTGGCCTTGACCTCGTAACCCGAGCCCAGAATTTTCTTGATGGTCTTGGCCTTCGCGGGCGACTCGACCACCACCAGGGTCTTTCCCGACATGAGGCCCAGTATATACACCCCGCGTTAGGAGTATGAAACGCCCCGCGCGTTGGCGCGGGGCGTTGACCCGGCCGGGAGTCTACCTCAGGCCGAGTTTTTGCCACCGTTCATGAACCTGCTGCGCCGTCAGAGCCTTCGCCCGTAGGGCCTTTACCTCTTCTACACCGATGGGTTCGAAGCCCTTGGGCAGCAGTTTGTCGTTGCCCCAGGAAGTGAAGACGTAGTTGAGCACGGCGGCGATGTCGGCGTCGGAAAGCCAGCCAAACGACGGCATGGAGGCGTTGTAGGGCTTGCCCTGCGCCTCGATTGGCCCCCGCAGGCCGAATAGCAACACCTTTACCGGGAACAGCCGGCCGGCCTCGCCGGCGGCCGCCAGCCGCGGCAGTTCCCCGGCCAGCGGCGGGAAGGCTCCGGCCACGCCGGCGCCGCTGGCCTGATGGCAGCCGGCGCACTGCACGTAGACCTGCTCGCCGCTCGCAGCCAGTGCCAGACCGAGCGCCAGGAATAGCGCGAAGAGTAGTCGCTTTCGCATTCGCACCGCCTCCTTTGTTGCTAGCAATTATCACTATAACATTTATTCGGCGGGTGAGTTGTTGTTGCCCGGCAGCAAGAAACCGGCGGACACCACGAAGCGCAGGGCGTCTTCAACCTTCATGTCCAGCGGGATCAGGTCTTCTTCCGGTACTACGATCACGAACCCCGAAGCCGGCACCGGGCTGGTGGGAACGACTACCACGGTATGGCCCGGCGGCAGCGGCTTGAAGCGGTCTTCCACCTTTTGCACGACGAAGCAAAGCGAGTAGCTGCCGCGGCGCGGATACTCCACCAGGGCGGCGCGCGAAAAGTGGACCTCGGGCCGGGTGAAGAAGCTGGAGGATATTTGCTTGACGGCGTTGTAAACGTCGCGTACCAGCGGCACCAGGTTTACCAAGTGCTCGAGGCCGGCGATCAACTGGCGGCCCAGCCAGTGGCCGGCCAGCATCCCCACCAGCAGGATGAGCACCGCCGTCGATAAGAGCCCCAGCGCCGGTAAGAGTGGGGTCAGCCAGTGGGGCACGCCCACGCCCAGCAAGCGCAGCAGCGCCATGAAGAAGACGTCTGAAGTGTCCCAGACCCAAACACCCAGGTAAATCACTACCGCTATGGGCAAGAGAACCAGGGTGCCGGTCAGAAAGTAGCGTTCCAGGCGGCGGATCATCCCTCACGCACCTCGACGCTGAACTGGCCGTTTTCCAGGCGGACGACCACCACTTTCTGCTCGCCGTCCTTGGCGACGCGCACCGTGGTTTGGAAGATATTAGGCGGTTTTTCCCAGGTGGTGGATTCGACTACCCGCCAGCCGGCGTCTTCCAGGGCGGTCAGCAAAAAACGGCGCACCTCGTCGAAGCTCTGGGGGTTCGTAAAGCGGCTGAAGCTGGTCTTGCCGGCGTAGGTCTGCTGGCTGATGGTGCTCCCCGGAGGAGCCTCGAGCGGGAGGTAGGCGTTGAGCAAGGGAGCTCCGCTTGCCCCTTTGAACACCAGTACCCCGGGTGCGGCCACCGCCGGCGGCAGCGAACGGCGGCTTTGTTCGGGTTGCAGCAACGGGGCGCAACCGGCCAGCAGGAGTATCGCGGCAAAGAACCAGACCCGCCTCATCACGCCTACGTTACCGCAGCGGCGCATGAAAAACACCGTACCGCTCCCCTTATACTGTGACCATGCCAAATGGCCCCGACGGCGCCCCTAACCTGGTGGTGGAAAACGTCAGCAAGCGCTATGGTCGCAAGCCGGTGCTGGAGCGGGTCAGTTTTACGCTCGCCCCGGGCGAGGTTTACGCACTGGCCGGCCCCAACGGCTCCGGCAAGACCACCCTCATTCGCCTGGTCACCGGCTTGGCCTTTCCCACGAGCGGGCGGGTGCTAATGCTGGGCGAGAACATCCACGAAGGCGGTTACGCGGTCCGGCGCTACCTGGGAGCGGTGGTGGAGGCTCCCGCCGCTTTCTACCCATACCAAAGCGGCCGCGCCAACCTGGAGCGGCTGGCCTGGCTTTCTCACGTCGAAAACGCTGCCGAGCGGATTCGCGACGTGCTCTTTGGTCTCGAGCTGGTGGCGGTGGCCGACCAACCGGTGGGCTCCTATTCGCTGGGCCAGCGGCAGCGCCTGGGTCTGGCGGCGGCCATCCTGGCGCGGCCCAAGGTGCTGGTGCTCGACGAGCCAACCAGCGGCCTCGACCCCGACGGCATCCAAAAGGTCCACGAGATTCTCCGCGAGCAGGCCCGCGCCGGGGTTTCGGTGCTCCTCTCAACCCATCACCTGCGTGAGGTATCGGCCTACACCGACCGGGTGGGGATCCTCGGCGGCGGCCGCCTGATCGACGAGGTGGTCATGGAGGGCGCCTCGGAGCGCCACCGCCTGCGCGTCAGCGAGCCCGGGCGGGCGCTGGCGGTGCTGCAAACCCTGCCGTTCGTGGAGCAGGCCCAGCTGAAGGGCGACGTGGTGGTCGCCCGCGGGCCTGTCGACGAGATGGTGCGGGCGCTGGTCGAGGACGGCCATCGCGTCTACGAGGTAAGCGCCGACTACTTCGACCTCTACGAGTACTACCGGGAGCGGATCAAACATGCTTAGGTTCATCACCTGGGAAGTGGTCAAGATGCTGCACCTGCGCTCGGTACGGCTGGGTCTGGCGGCGGCCTTCGTGCTGCCGATCATCTGGACCCTGGCGCCGGGGCTGAAGCAGGCCTACGGGCTGGTGCTGGTTTCGGGCTGGCAGGTGCCTTCGTTGGCGCTGCTGGCGGGCATGGAGTTCCTTTACCCCTTCCTGGTGGCCATGGCCGCCGCCGAGGTGCTGGGAGCGGAGATCAGCATGGGAACCCTCAAGCCGCTGCTCCTGCGCCCGCTTTCGCGCACCCGCTTCATCAGCGCCAAGCTGGTGGCGGCGCTGGTGTATCCCTTTTTGGTGCTGGCGACGAGCCTGCTGGCGGCCCTGCTGGCGGGCCTGCCGCACGGTCTGGGAGGCTTTTTTGGCGGTACCGG
>JALVWZ010000135.1 GCA_027023115.1 Thermaceae bacterium | reverse complement strand
CCTGCAAGGGATGGTGGGCGTCGGAGAGGGCGTTTACCACCGGCACGCCGGCGTACTGCGCCAGCTCGCTGACCGTTTCATGTTTATTCACGCGGGCGGCTATCCCCTCCACCCAGCGGCCCAGGTTAGCGGCCACGTCCTTCACCGGCTCGCGCACCCCCAGGCCAACCTGACGGGTATCGAGGTAGACGGCGTGACCGCCGAGGTGCAGAGTGGCCACCTCCAGGGTGGTGCGGGTGCGCAACGAAGGCTTTTCGAAGAGGAGCGCCACCGTCTTTCCGTCCAGCTCCTTGCCCCGGTAGCTGGACTTCTTGAAGTAGGCGGCGGTCTCGAGCAGGCGCTCGAGTTGCTTCGGTTGCAGTGAAGAGATATCCAGCAGGTGTCTTGGCATCAGGCTTTCCCCCGCGCCCAAAAGGGCGTTCCTCAGTATATGCGCGGCCGTATGTTTATTCAACGACCCTGCAATCGGACAATCAATGCTTAACCCCGGTTCTCCGCCTCCTCGACCCAAGCGGAATGTGTGGGAAAGGGCCACAAACACTCCCCTACCGCAAAATAGCCCCAAAACGGGCCAACAATATGGCGTCCAAACACCACGTACGCCTCACCCGCGGCACCGCTCACCAAACATTCCCTTCTAGACATTTGAGCCTGCACCCGTACAATGCAGTCATGAACCAACAGCGGTCAGGAAAGATGGGGTTGTGGGAAGCGGTAGCGCTGGCGGTGGGCACGATGATCGGCGCCAGTATCTTTACCATGCTGGGCCTGGGGGCAAAGATTGCCGGCAACAACCTACCGCTGGTCTTCGTGCTCAGCGGCCTGCTGGCCCTCTTCGTGGCCTACTCCTACGCCGAGCTGGGCAAGCGCTTCATATCCAACGCCGGCCCCATAGAGTTCATCATCCGCGGCGTCGGCGACTCGGTGGTGACCGGCGCGCTGGCCATTCTCTTTTGGTTCAGCTTCGTCGTTTCCATATCGCTGTTCGCCAAGGGGTTCGCCGGCTACTTCCTGCCCCTCGCCCACCTGCCGCTCTCGGGGTTCAACATGGGGCTGGCCGAAGCGGTAGTGGTCGCCCTGTTCACCGTGCTCAACTTTTTCGGTTCCAAGGCCGTGGGCCGGGCCGAGTTCTGGATTGTGCTGATCAAACTCTCGGTGCTGGGGTTCTTCATCGTTTTGGGCATCTGGACGGTCCACCCCGACTGGATAACCCCCCGCTTCGACCCGGCGCACCTGCGCGGCACCCTCTACGGCGCAGCCGTTTTCTTCCTGTCTTACATGGGCTTCGGGCTCATCACCAACGCCTCGGAGAACATCGAGGACGCCGAGAAGACCGTGCCCCGGGCCATCTACCTGAGTATCTTGATAGTCAGCATCGTCTACGTCCTGGTGGCGGTGGTGGCGGTCGGCAACGTGAGTTTGCCGGAACTGCTGCAGGCCGAAGACTACGCCCTGGCCGAGGCGGCCAAGCCGTTCTTGGGCTCGTTCGGCTACGTGCTAGTTTCGCTGGGGGCGTTGTTCTCCATCTCCTCGGCGCTGAACGCCACCCTCTACGGCGGCGCCAACATCGCCTACGCGCTGGCGCGTCAGGGCGAGCTGCCCAAAGTGTTCGAGCGCAAGGTTTGGTTCAGCGCCCCCGAAGGGCTCTACGTGACCGCGGTGCTGGGCTTGCTGTTTGCCCTTGGCTTCGACCTTTCCGGCATTGCCGGCATTACCAGCTCGGTGATGATCGTCATATACCTGTTCGTCATAGCCTCCCACTACCGGCTACTGGGGAGACGTGAGGTCGGGGGGCGGGCCTGGTTCGTATTGCTCTCGTTCGTAGTGGTGGCCTCGGTGTTCCTGGTTTTGCAGGTTTACCAGTGGAACCAAACCCGCGCGGCTTTCTGGGCGACGCTGATAGCCTTTGCCGCGGCGCTGCTGCTCGAGTGGCTCTACCGCGGCGCCAGCGGTCGCGAAATGCACGAGCGCAAACTTTGAGCTCTATAGCTCGCTCAAGGATTCCTGTAAATCGGTGGTCACTTCGGGACCGCTTTCGTGCAGGTAGACGTCTATCTCACTCCGGATCCCAAACTTGCCCTCGAGGTAGACGCCCGGCTCGACGGTAAAAGCCAGGCCGGGGATGAGCGGGCGGGTGTCGTGGGTTTCGTAGTCGTCCAGGTGGGTGCCGCCGCCGTGCGGCCCTCGGCGGCCCAGGTTGTGGCCGGTGCGGTGGAGCACGTACTCGCCGTATCCGGCCCGCTCCAACACTTCCCGCGCCGCCCGGTCCGCTTCCCAGCCGGCGGGGCGGCGGCCGGCGGCGTAGGCTGCGGCTACTACCGAAACGACCCGATCGCGGGCGGCGGCCACCACCGCAAAGGCGGCCCGCACGGCGTCGCCGGGCTGCCAGGCGGCCATCCAGGTGATGTCGGCGTAGACCTTGCCGGGCTGGCGCGCCCACAGGTCGAGGAGCACCACGTCGCCCGGCTTCAGGGTGGCTGCGCTGGCGGGCGCGGGCGCGTAGTGGGGCCGGGCGGCGTTCGCGCCGAAGGCCACGATGGGCGGGTGATCGTACTCTACGCCCCGCTCGGCAAAGACCTGCAGCATCGCCTGCTGCACTTCCAGCTCGGTCGGGGGAGCGTCCGGCAGGCGGCTCTTGACGAATCGCAACGCGGCGTCGCGCGCTTCATGCAGCACCGCCGCCGCCCGCCGGTGGGCGGCCAGGTCAGCCGCGCTCCAGGTCTGGAAGCGCAGCAGCAGCTCGGCGGCGCTGACGGTCTCTACCCCCAAAGCCCGCAGGCGTTCGACGAAGCCGGCGTCCACCCGCGAGAGGTAGGGAATGCGGGCTCCCGGCTGGTAGTCGAGGGCGACGCGGCTCACCCCCGCCAGCAACTTTTGCAAGCCGGCGTCGAACTCCTGCCAGCGGGTATAGAAGATCCGCTCGGCGGGAAGGTGGTCGAAGCGCTCGGCCTCGAGCCGGTGCACCAGCAGGCGCGGCTGGCCGGAGGCCGGCAAGAGGAAGGCGAAACGGCGCGTCAGGTGCTGGTTCTCTAGCCCCAGTAGCTCCAGCGCCAGGGGGTTGGCGTCGGCAAAGCTGTAAGCGAGCCAGGCGGCGTGACCCAGCTCCTGCATGGCGGCGCGGGCGCGCTCGATGTCCATGACCCGAGCTTACCGCCGCAACGCGGGCCCGTACAGCGCGT
>JALVWZ010000134.1 GCA_027023115.1 Thermaceae bacterium | reverse complement strand
CGCTGGTGTGGCGCTCGTTCGAAGAGCACGTTCTGGAGGCGGTGACGCTCAGCGCCAGCGAACGCGAAGCTGCGGCCGAGCTGCTCGACCGGCAGGAGTTCGCCGAGAAATTGCGCCAGGCCGGGCTTAGCAAGAGTCGCGTCAGGGAAGCGTTGGAAAAGGTTTTTGGCCGCTAGCCACCGTTCAGGAGCGCCGCCGGGTAAGAGCCGAGCACCTTGACGAAAGCGGCGCGGCGCAGGAGGGTAACCAGCGCCTCGGCCGGTTGAGGGTCTTCGACGTGCCCTTCGAAGTCCAGGTAGAAGACGTAGCTCCAGGCGCGGTCGCGGCGGGGGCGCGACTCGAGCTTGGTCAGGTTGACGTTGGCCCGGGCAAAGCCCTCGAGTGCCGAAAGCAGCCCGCCGGGCTTGTGGCGCACGCCGAAGACGATGCTGGTCTTGTAAGGTTCGTTTCCGCGCGGCCGCTCGTCGCGGGCGATAACGAAAAAGCGAGTGTAGTTGAAGTCGAAGTCTTCGATTCCCTCGGCCAACACCTCCAGGCCGTAGACCTCGGCGGCCCGCCGGGAGGCTATCGCCGCCAGACCCGGTTCGGGGTTCTTGGCCAGTTGCTTGGCCGCGCCGGCGGTGTCGTAGACCGGCACCGCCTCCAGGTTGTGACGGGCAATGAAGCCGTCGCACTGGGAAAGGGCCTGCGGGTGGCTGATGACCCGGCGCACTTCTTCTAGCCTGGTCCCGGCGGGCGCCAGCAGGTTGTGGCGGACTCTCAGATAGGCCTCGCCAACGACGTGCAAGTCGGACTCGAGCAAGAGGTCGTAGGTTTGATTGATGCTACCGGCAACGGCGTTTTCCACCGGGACCACGCCGCACGCCGCCTCGCCCCCTGTTACCGCTTCGAACACCTGGTGAAAGGTAGGCAGCCCCATCGGCTCGCGACCCGGTGCTACGGAGATAGCCGCCTCTTCGCTGAACGCGCCGGCTGTGCCCTGGTATGCGACCTTCTCGCTCATAGGCATCAGTATACTGACACCATGATTCGCTTTCTTGAGGGCGTCGTTATCGAGAGCGGCGACGACCGCGCCCTCATTAGCCTGCACGGCCTTGGTTTCGAGGTCTTCTGCCCGGTCAGCACCCTCGGACGGCTGCGTCAGGGTGAGACCGCCCGCCTGCATACGCGCCTGGTGGTGCGCGAAGACAGCCTGACCCTTTACGGCTTTCACGACTCCAAGCTGCTGGAGTGGTTCGACCTGCTTACGGCCGTATCCGGTGTGGGCCCGCGGGTGGCGCTGGGGCTGCTTAGCACGGTGCCCCTGGACCTGCTAGGTCAGGCCGTCAGCGGCGACGACGCCAAACTACTGACCGCCGCCCCCGGGGTGGGCAAAAAGCTGGCCCAGCGTATCGTGCTCGAGCTTAGGAGCAAGCTCCCCGAACACTTAGCCGGCTTTGGCGGCGCTTCCGAGCCGCTGGAGAACCCCGCCGCCGGCGAAGCCGCCGCCGCCCTCGTCACCCTCGGCTTCCGCGAGTCGCAGGTGCACGCGGTGGTGCAAAAACTGGCCGCTAAGAAGCCCGAAGCAGCCGCCGAAGAGCTCATCCGCCTGGCGCTGCGCGAGCTCCGCTAGTGCATAATGGCCTGGTGCCGGAGAGAAACAGATGACCCTGCGTGAAATAAACGAACCCGCCGCCTGGAACCGCCTCGTTTCTTCCCTCGACCACGCCAGCTCTTTGCAGTCATGGGGCTGGGGCGAGGTCAAACGCGCCAGCGGTTGGCGCCCGCTCAGGCTGGCGGTTTTTGAAGGAGAGCGGCCCCTGGCGGCGGCTTTGGTGCTAAAACGCTCGCTCGCCAGTCCCGTGTGGCTGGCTTACACCCCGCGCGGCCCGGCGCTGACCGCGGGCGCCGACCTGGGAGCCGTTGCCGACCGGCTGGCTAAGGAGCTGCGCGGGGCGCTTTACCTGCACCTGGAGCCGCCCGCGCCCGTGAGGGAGCCGTTTGCGGCGCCGGACTACCCGCGACTCAAGCAACATGCCACCATCCAGCCCGAATACTCGATCTGGGTGAACCTAGACGCCGGCGAGGACGAGGTTCTGGCGCGGATGAAGTCTAAGACCCGTTACAACATCCGCCTCTCCGGCCGTAAGGGGGTAAGCACGCGCATCTTGCGCCCGGGAGACGAAGACGCTGCGCGGGCGTTCGAGGAGTTCTGGCGGCTCTTCACCGAAACCAACCAGCGTGCCCGGCTCCTGCAGCACTCCCGCGCCTATTACGAAAACGTGTTCCAGCAGATGGAGCAGCCACAGGGCGCGGCGTTCATCAGCTTGGCCGAATATCAGGGCAAGCCGCTGGCCGCCGGCCTTTTCGTGGCCTTCGGCGGCCGGATCGACTACCTCTACGGCGGCTCCAGCCGTGAGCACAAGAATGTGATGGCCCCCTACGCGATGCACTGGGCGGCGATGCGCTGGGGCATGGCCAACGGCTACCGGGTCTACGACCTCTGGGGCGTACCGCGGGTTCTTACCCCCGAGTCGCACGCCTACGGCATCTACCGCTTCAAGGAAGGCTTTGGCGGCGAGCGGGTGCGCTTTCCCGCCTACGTGCTGCCCCTTTCGCCGTTGTTCAGACCATTGCAAACCGCTTTGCGCCTGCGCAAGAGCTGGGTCAACTGGCGCACCCGCGGCACGACCCGCGACGTACTCTGAAACGCAAGGTCAATGTCTACCGCAGCGGTAGACTTTTGAGCCTTCATGCGTCAAAATCAGAAAAGTCATGTTAGACACCGCGACGGTACTCAAAGCTCTATCGCAGATCATCGACCCCGACTTCAAGAAAGACATCGTCGAGCTGGGGTTCGTGCGCGATCTAAAAATCGAAGACGGCGTGGTGAGCTTCACCATCCGCCTCACCACCCCCGCCTGTCCGGTAAAGGACCAGTTCAAGCGCCAGGCCGAAGAACTTGTGGGGGCTCTCCCCGGGGTGCGCGAGGTGCACGTCACCATGGACTCCGCCCAACCAACCGAGGTCACCACCGGCCTGCCGGGAGTGGCCCACATTATCGCCGTAATAGCCGGTAAGGGCGGCGTTGGCAAGAGCACCACCGCCGTCAACCTGGCGGTGGCCCTAATGCAGGCGGGCGCCAAGGTTGGCCTCTTCGACGCCGACGCCTTCGGCCCCAACACGCCGCGAATGCTGGGCGTGCGCGGCGTACCGCTGCGCACCA
>JALVWZ010000133.1 GCA_027023115.1 Thermaceae bacterium | reverse complement strand
CCCGTGATCGGCGCGATGGTGGGGTACGTACTGGCGTTTCGTTTGTTTCGTTTGCTGATTCTGGCTCGACCGTTGCCGGCTCCTGTACGTCATGTTCGGGTTCCGGCTCAGGCTCGGGCGGCAGGATGGGCTGCGAGGCCACGGCCGCAGCGAGCAGCGGGTCGAGTTCGCCGGCGGCCACGGGTAGGGCCGGGTTCTCCGTCGGCTCGACCGGCGCCGCCGCCGGCTCCGGGGGGGTAGGTTGTTCCGGAGCCGGATCGGGCCGGGGAGGTAAGGAATGAGGTATCGCGGGAATCTTCGGCATGGTTACTTCTTACGGCGCTTACGGGCGTGGCGGGTCTTCTTGAAGCGCCCCTTGGAATCACGGGGCGGGAGCTTACGCTTACGCTTGGGCATGAACACCTCCTTCGTTGCCAAGAGCCATGATCAGCAGGGCCGCGAGCAGGGCCATGCCGCCCAGCGGCCAGAACCGCGACACCAGCACGACCAAAAGCGCCAGCAGCGCCAGCGCGGCCACGTCTTCGATCCGTCCTTCGATACGGTCCACGATCTCACCCACAGTCTCTTTCGGAGTCGGTACTTCGTACTTGTAAACCGGGTTTTCGGAGCGAACGGCAATCGGCCCCAGAGCCACCATCGAATCAAGGGTTGCGGCAAAGGCGTTTTCGAGGTCGGCCACCGGAAACTCCCCGGAGCCGGTAAACTCCAGGTCCATCGCATACATCTGGGCATAGCCGTTCAGGGCGTAGTAATAGCCGCGAGGCCCCCACGAAACGGGGCCATAGTGAACCACAACGCTCGATACGTTGGCGCCGTTCTGCCTCAGCCAGTAGGCCAGCTTGTTCGGCCAGTCCGGCCGGCCCTCGAAGAGCTTGGCTCCGTCGCCGGCTTTGGGCTCCGGCAACCAGAGCGCGATGCGGTAAATCGTGCCTGGCTTCAGAACGGTTACGGACGTATTCACGTCCTCATCGTCACTCTCTTGTCGCCCCGGTCGCTACCCTAAACCCCGCGCGGGGTTTAAGAGTGCGGATCGGCTGACCCGCCAACGCACACGATCGCCAGCATCAAAACGCCGGCGAACGCGCCAACCCAGGCGCCGAGTAGGAACACCAGCCACGCCGGCATGGTTATGCCGCGTCCTGCACCTGGCCGATCAGGTCGAGCGCCAGGGTGAAGAAGACGAAGAGCCGCACCGCCGTCGCCCGGCCCACCCCGGGGATACCCTCTAAGTCGGCCAGCTCCATGCCCGAGAGCTTGCGCAGGTCGCCCCCGGTGTACTCAGCAATAGAGGCCGCGGCCTTGTCGTTGCCGCCCAGTAGGATCGATAGCCGCTGCTCGAAGGGCAGCCTTGCCAAATCGATCGGGTCGTGCTTTCGGGTGGCTTGATGGAACAGTGTCTCAGCAGTCTTGCGTTTCATACTCCCTCCCTTTCTTAGGCCGCCAGGGCCTTCTGCGCCGTCGCCATGGCTTGCTCGCCAGCATCGCCCCAGATGGTGAGGTATGCGTACAACTCGCCGTTCTTAATAGCCTTGCGCGCGCGCTCCAATTTCTTGCGGTAGCGGAACGCCTGCTCGGGCATCAAGGTTTCCGCCTTGGCAATCACGTCAAGGAGCAGATGCACCGCTTCTACATTGACCATCGGGATTTTTAGCTTTTGGCTTTTTTTCCTCCGATAATTACGGTATCCCCACCAGCGACCAATGTTCCGGTATAGCTTGGGCACGCGACGCTGGTATGCTTTGGCCTTGCCTCCGGATACCTCCTTGGCAACGTAGCCCCAGGTCTTCTTGCGCATTTTTTCCACCCTGGTTCCAGCACGAAGGTGCTTCCAGACCTCTATATCAAGGCCGCGAGCTTCAAGCCATTCGGCAAAAAACGACTCTCCAGTTACCCGCCCCCAGAGCTCGCGGAGGGTGTCGTATGCGCTACCCACTTCGGCGGCGAAGTACTGCTCCAGGCTTCGCATACCAAAGACAACACCTGTCCAGGCCGTGCTCGTCCAGCGGCGTACTGCGTCCAACTCGATGCCGACAACATCGAAGAATAAAAAGTGCAAATGAGGAGCACCACGGCGTTGAAATTCCATCCACCACAAAACTCTGTAAAGAACAGCCACCACTTTATACCCTCCACGTTTCCGTTTCAGTACCTTAACCATCGGATATTTTTCCTGTTTTTCGATATGCGCCGCTAATGCTTCGGCCGACTCACGGTCTGGAGTGGTGGCGAGTTCGCGATAACCGAAGCGTCGATCAAACCGCTTGAGGAAAGCGTTTAGATGGCGCTTTACCAAGCTGCCGTCGGGCAGTTTGCGCATGAGCTCCTTGGCCTTACGGCCAACCCGGCGCAGTGCGTCCTGGTATGCCTCTTCGAGAAGGTCGTAATTGGGCGGCCAGTAGCCGCTAGCTTCAGCGCGACGTTTTGCTTCGGTAAATAGGCGGGTTTTTTTCTTCAAGTCGCGCAGGGTGGCCTGATATTCGCGCAAAAAAGCAGGGTCGGCCCCTAGGGCGCCCTGCCAATCTGCTGGATAGGTGGCCGTCAGCATGAACTCCGGCCATATGTCTTCTTTTTCGAGTTCGCGAACCACGTTTTGCAGTCGCCGACCGGAGGCGTACGAGATGCGTCTGATTTCGCCCCGCTTCGATTTTCCGGGTTGCGGAGTGAACTTCCCGCTTACTTTCAGGTGAAGGGTGCCGGGGCGGTACTCAAGGGTGGCGGTAAGCCATGCTTTTGATGTGTGAAGAATTGCCGCCGGTATCGTAGCGGCACGTTTTGCACCATTTGACAAGCCCAGGCCCTCGCCCAACCCCAGCACCCCCTGCTTGGGGGTGTTCAGATCCCGAATCAGCCCTTCCGGGATCCGCCACGAGTCTTCGATGCGGCGCCGTTCCCGGTCGATGGGCCGGCGCAGGGCGGGAGACGGGTCGAGCCGCGGCGGGTAGCGGCTGTCGAAGATGGCCGCGGTGCGCTCCAGCTGCGCCCGGTCTTCGGGGCTCAGGTTGATCAGCCCTGCGTGTTCGCGCTCTAGCGTCGAGATGATGGAGTAATAGACGCTCTTCACGCCGCCACCTCCCCGCGCTTGCGGCGCAGCGCCAGCCACTCGTGGTAATAACGGGCGCTGGAGAGCGCCATCATGCTTACGTACTCCAGGTACTCGTCGGAGTCGCGCGGCGCGTCGCGGCCGGCCAGCCAGGCGGGCTCGGGCCGCGGG
>JALVWZ010000132.1 GCA_027023115.1 Thermaceae bacterium | reverse complement strand
TCGGCGGTCAGGGCCAGAAGCCGGTGCGCATCCTGCAGGATCGCGGCTTTACCGCGCCCACGTTTACCCTCAAAGGCCCCGGCATCTCCATCCACGGAGATGGCTTTCGCTCCGACTTCAAGCTGGAAAATGCCCAGTGGGAACACGGCGAAGATATAGTCGAGATGGACAACGTAAAGGAGTGCAACCAGTGAAACGTACCCGCATTTTTCTGCTCGCCTTCGCGGCCCTGGCGCTGGCCCTGGCGGCCGCCCCGACGCGCGTCATCAAGATTAGCTACCTGGAGGGGAAGCGTAGCGGCAACCTCCGTTACGGCCCCTGGATCTACGAAAGCAGCAAGCCCGACGGCATTATCGGCACGGTCGGCGACCTGGAGATACGCGCACGCAAGGCCGTGCTCGAGGCCCCCAAGGGCGAGAGCATGCAGGCCGCCGAAGGCAAGCGCAAGGCCACCTTCGAAGGCGGCGTTACCGTGCTTCGCGGCCGCCTGACCGCCAAAGGGCCAAGTTTGGTCTACTCCGAGGCCACCGGCCTGGGCGTGCTGGCAGGACCGGCGCAGATGCACCAGGAACCCGCCAAAAAGGGCGAGGACGCGGTGGACGTCAGCGCTCAGGAAATGAGCTTCGACGTCGACACCGACATTTCCACCTCCAGCGGCGGGGTCAAGCTGGTGAACGGCAACCAAAGCGGCTACGCCGACAGCGTCTATTATGAAGAAGAACGCGGCCTGGCGGTCTTTACCATGAAGGAGGGGAGCGTCAAGCTGGTGCGCCACCGCAAAGGCGGCGACCTGATCATCTACGCTCCCGAGGTGCGCAGCCTGACCCGTGAGAAAAAGTTGATCGCCACCGGCGGCGTCGAGCTGGTTGACGGCGACCTGGTAACCAAAGGCACGGCCCTTTACTACGATGACGAAAGCGGCGAGGCGATAATCATTGGCAAGCCGGCCCGCAGCGTCAACGAAAAGGAGGGCTTCAAGATCTCCGGCGGGACCCTCCTCCATAACGTCAACAAGCACCGGGTGCAGGTCTATCGCAAGGGCTTCGAAATGCCCCTGCAGGAGTTCGAGAAGGTTGGCGAACAAAAGAAGTAGCCTGCTGCTGCTCTTGCTGCCGGTTTTGGCTTTCGCCGCCAAGCCGACGGACGACTGTGCCACCTGCCCGCGCGTCGAGCTGGAGCGCGAAGGCAAGCCAATCGTAGCCGTCAAGACCAGCCCCGACGAGGTGAGCGACGTTTTCGTGATCGAGTACCTCGACCTGCAAACGGGAAAAATCGAGAAGTTGGACGGAAAGAAGGGTCTGGTCGTGGTTGCCGGTAAGGCGTTTTGGTTAGACTCCCGCAGCAGGCTGGCGGACGGCCTCGCGCCCCCCGACCGCGCGGAGGCCATTTACAACCCCGACCGCGAAAACGACAGCGGGCTTCCTTACTTGGTCGAACTGCGGCCGGCGGCTGGCGAAAAGACCGGCCACTTCGACTTACAGCGCTTCGTCATCTACGACCCCGACCCCTACCAGACGCAGGTCAGCTTTGCGGACGACGCCCGCGCCTACGGCCACCTGGCGCTGGTGGAGCGGGCCAAAGGGCTTTTCGAGAACATCACTCTGGGCTCCGGCAGTGCCGCCTACGTAGAAGACGAAGACCGTTTCGAGGTGAAGATGACCGACGCTCCGGACGCGGCCACGGTAGTCCAGGGCAAGAGCCGCGCCAGCGGCCGCCGGCTCGAGTACGACAACGCCAGCGGCATGGCGGTCCTCGCCGGACCGGTCAAGCTCGAGCGCTCTGGCGAGAAACCCCTTAGCGGCGGGGCCGACGAGCTCGTTTATCAGGTTGACGACAAGACTCTTACCCTCTATGGCCACGTGGTGTTCAAGCAGGAAGGGCGCACCACCAGCGCCGATACCGCGGTGATCGTCGAGGCGCAGGGCTACGCTTACCTTTACGGGCAACCGGTCAACAGCCGCGGCGAAGACGGCGAACTTAGCGGCGAAGCGGTGCGCTATAACCTGGACACTGGCGAGCTGTTGGTGCTGAAAGTCGTCAAGGCCACCTTTGAAGACAACGGCCGCTAAATGAAACTTCCCATGTCGTTGTTCACTAGATCTTTCCGGGGTTGAACAGAAGGTAGGAGGTGGGGTGTAGTACGTAGTTCGTAGTACGTAGATCGTGGTGGGCAGTTTGAATCGAGTGCGCTATGCGCGATTGCTCACTGCGGTGTTTCCACAGGCCACGTGCTACAAACCACGCGCTTGTTTCTGCTTCTCCCAGCGGGGGAGGCGGCCGCAGGCCGGAGGGGGTTGTTGGAAAGGGTGTGGGGTGTAGGAAGTGGGTAAGCGCGTTAAAAACGTGCGAAACGACGTATTACGGTGCCTCCACAGGCCACGCGCCACGAGCCACTTGCCGGTTTAAAAACCCCCACCCCGGCCTTCCCCCAGGGGGAGGGAGATCTGCCTCGCAACAAGCTACTAGCCACGAGCTATCCTCTTATCAGCGTCACTACATACCACGCACCACGCACCACGTACCCACGGGCGGACACATGGGTCCGCCCCTACGACGAGATAACGCACATCACGAATCACGAGCCACGACTACAAGCCACAAGCTACAGGCCACATGCCGCCTTTCCCGATTCCCCGGACGAGGCCAGACACGCCAGCTGAGATCCTGGGCCCATGCCGGAAGAGAAGCCGGGGTTCTGTTGTCGCTGACGCGCAAATGCTGGAACGCAGGGGAAAGTTTGGAACCCTTCCTCTACCGGTTAAGAGCCTAAAACTGAGCATGGCGCTTCGACGCTTCTACGGGCCACAGGCCACGAGCCACAGGCCATCCTGTCACCGTCACCACGCACCACGTACTACGTACGACGCACCACGTACCCGTAGGGCGGACACGCTGGTCCGCCCCTACGACGAGGAAAATCCACGAGCTACGAGCCACAACCACGGGCCACAAGCGCAGTCCACAGGCTACAGGCTGTTGTTTCATCATCTGATGACGAATGTGGCGTAAACGACGCGCTCGAACCCTACAACTAAAGGCCCATTAAATTCGCTGACCGTCCAGTTGCAGCACCCTGCGCGCCGCCGCCTCGTCGGTTATCAGCGCGTTTACGTAGTTGCCGCGTAAGGCACCGTGGATGGCGGCCGCCTTCACCTCGCCGCCCACTACGCCGATGACGTTATCTATCCGGCGCAGGTCTTCGTGATTGATAC
>JALVWZ010000131.1 GCA_027023115.1 Thermaceae bacterium | reverse complement strand
AGATGGCTGGATTTACCGATGTCTTGGGTTCGCTTTTAGAAAGTCAGCTTTCCGGGAACGCCGGCGCGAAGCTCAAGCGCACGTTGCAGGGTGCTGAGCAGTCCGGCGGCCTCGAGCAGATGCTGGGTCAGCTGATGGGCGGTGGGCAGGGTTCCGCCTCCGGCGGTATGGCCGGCATGCTGGGGCAGATGCTGGGCGGCGGCCGCTCTTCTGCTGGCGGCGGTTTGGCGGGGATGCTCGGTCAGATGATGGGTGGCGGCAAGAGCAGCGCCGGCGGGCTCAATCTGGGTGGGCTCGAGGCGCTGGCGGGCCAACTGCTCGGCGGCGGCCGCGCCGGCAGCAGCCGCGACCTCGGCGGCGGCCTGATGGCTATTCTGGGCAGTTTGGCGATGGGCGCTTTGAGCTCCTCCGGCCAGGCTCCCAAGAAGGCTCCTTTGGGACTGCGCCTTCCCGAGACCCCCGACGAAGAACAGGAGCTGGAAAGCGCCGCGCAGGTAATTTTCGTGGCGATGGTCAACGCCGCCAAAGCCGACGGCCGCATAGACCCCGATGAGGCTGAGCGAATCGTCGGCCAACTTGACAAGGCAGGCGCCGACGAGGAGGTGCGCGACTTCGTCTTCCGCGAGATGGCCGGCCCGCTCGACGCCCGACCGATGATCGAGGCCGTCCGCGGCAAGCCCGAGCTGGCGGCGCAGGTTTACGCGGCCAGCCTGCTGGCGGTCGAGGTGGACACCGCCGCCGAGAACCGTTACCTGGATGAGTTGCAGCGCTCGCTGGGTTTGTCGCCGCAGGCGGTGGCGCACATCGAAAAGGCGCTGAAGGCCTGACGTTCGGCAATTAAAAAAGCGGCGGCCCGAGGCCGCCGCTCGTCATTTAGTTCAGCTTCGTTCAGGGCTGCTCGCCGGCGGCCTTGCGCGCCAGTCGCAGGAAGTAGCGGCTGGTGGCGTCGTCCGGGTCCAGCTCGACCGCTTTTTCGTAGGCGGCGGCAGCCTCGGCGTAGCGGCCGCTTTCGTAGTAGACGCGGCCCAGCCAGCGCCAGGCCTTGACGTAGCCCGGGTCGGCTTCGGTGGCCCGTTTGAAGTACTTCTCGGCCTCGGCCGGCTTGTTGGCCTCATAAGCGGCCACTCCCTTGAAGAAGTAGTCGGCGGCGGAGAGGCCCACGCCGGCCGCTTCCTTGGCCAGCTTGAGGAAGTGTTGAGTGTCGGGGGAGGGGCCCTCGAGCGCTATCACCTTTTGCCAGTGGGGAATGGCCTTGGCGGGCATGCCCGCTTCCATGTATACCCGCGCCAGCCAGCGGTGCGCCTCGGCCCAGTCGGGTGCCAGGCGAACGGCGGTTTCGAAGCTGGCGATGGCGGTAGCGTAGTCTTTCTTTTCCCAGGCGGCGTAGCCCTGATAGAAGGCGTGCACCGCCTCACGGCCGTAGGCGGCCATTTTCTTGGCCTGTCTGGCGAAGAACTCGTTGCGCGGGCTGGGGTTGATGGCCGCCGCCCGCGACCAGTAGTCGGCGGCCTTGGCGCCGTCACCCTGCTCCATGTAGATCCTTCCCAGCCAGGCCAGCGCCTCCTCGTTTTCGGGTTCCAGCGCCAGGGAGCGCTCGAAATAGCTCCTGGCGGCGGCTACGTCGCCACGCTGGTAGGCCAGAAAGCCCAAAGCCCGCAGCGCCTCGGCCAGGGGGGCCGGGTCGGCTTCGTCCGCCAGCGCCAGGTATTTCTTCCAGGCTTCCTCGGCGCGGCTCCACCAGCCGGTGGTGGTGTAGATCTCGGCAAGCACCTTCCAGACCTCCGGGGCTTCGGGATCTTGCTTGGCGGCCTCCTGCGCCTTGGCGATGGCCTGGGCCCATAGCGGCTTATCTGGGAAATGGCTGGTATAAGTCTGTTTGGCCTTGGCCATCAGCGCCTCGGCCTCGCTGAGGGGCTTGGCCGCCGCCGGCTTGAGTGCCAGCGCGGGCAGGGAAACCAACAGCAAAATCATCAGGGCAAAGCGCACCATGTTACCCTCCTTGGCCTCAGGGTACCGCAGGCGTATGAGGCTCTGGCAATAAACCGGCCGGGGGCGGTATACTACGCGCAGAATGCGGGGTTTGAGCTTCTTTTTTGCGAGTTAGCGGGAGCCGCAGTATGGCTTCCGCGGGGCGGCGTGGGGCCGCCCCGAACTATTGGAGGGAACGATGCTGGACGATGCGTTGGAGGAAATCAGGGCGGCGGCTACGCTGGAGGCGCTGGCCAAGATTAGGGTCCGCTACCTGGGCAAGAAGGGCCTTTTGACCCGGCTCTTCAAGGAGATGAAGGGCCTCAGCCCCGAAGAGCGCAAGGAGCGGGGCCGCGAGCTCAACCAGATGAAGCAGCAAATCGAGGCGGCGCTGGCCGAGCGGGAAGAGCAGATCAAGGCCGCCGAGCTGGCGGCGCGCCTCGAGCGCGAGCGCGAAGACGTGAGCCTGCCCGGTCTGGCCCTGCCGCCGGGCGGCTACCACGTGGCCACCCAGATTTTGGATGAGCTGGTGGACATCTTCCGCCGCATGGGTTATCAGGCGGTCACCGGCCCGGAGGTGGAAGACGAGTTCCACAACTTCGACGCCCTCAACATTCCGCCCCACCACCCGGCGCGCGACATGTGGGACACTTTCTGGCTCGAAGACGGCCGTTTGCTGCGCACCCACACCTCACCGATGCAGGTCCGCTACATGGAGGCGCACACCCCTCCCTTTCAGATCGTCGTGCCCGGCAAGGTCTACCGCCACGAGGCCACCGACGCCACCCACGAGGCGATGTTCCACCAGCTGGAGGGCCTGGCGGTGGGCGAGGGCATAACCCTGGCCCACCTCAAAGGGGCCCTTTTGACGATGGCCCGCGCCCTCTACGGCGAGAATGCCAAGGTGCGCTTGCAGCCGAGCTTCTTCCCCTTCGTCGAGCCGGGGGTGGAGTTTTTGGTCTGGTGGACCAACCCGCGCAGCGGCGAGGGAACCTGGCTCGAGCTGGGCGGGGCCGGCATGGTTCACCCGGCGGTCTTCAAGGCCGCTGACGACGCCCGCGAGAAGGCCGGCCTGCCGCGCGTCTACGAAAACGTAACCGGCTTTGCTTTTGGCCTGGGCGTCGAACGCATCGCCATGCTGCGCTACGGCATCCCCGACATCCGCTACTTCTACTCGAACCGGCTGGCCTTCCTGCGCCAGTTCCCGCGCCCTTAGGAGGTATCTGGTGAACGTTCCCTACTCGTGG
>JALVWZ010000130.1 GCA_027023115.1 Thermaceae bacterium | reverse complement strand
CGTTGCCCAAGCGCGGACCCTGGATCGACCTCGAGTTCGACTCCGCGGGCGCGCTCTTGATGCGCGTTAACAAGAAAAAGTTCCCCGTCGTGCTGCTCCTGCGCATTCTCGGCCACGACGCCCTGAGCCTCAAGAAGGCCTTGGGCGCCTACCCGGAGCTGCTGGAGGGGATTTTAGACGAAGAAATACTGGCGATGACGCCGACCGAGGCGCTGTTGCGCCTGTTCACGGTGCTGCGCCCGGGCGACCCGCCCAAGAAAGACAAAGCCACCTCCTACCTGATTTCGCTGCTGGCCGACCCGCGCCGCTACGACCTGGGCGAGCCCGGCCGTTACAAGGTGGAGGAAAAGCTGGGCATCAAGCTGCCCAGCCGCACCATCCTCGGTTTCGAAGACGGCGAGTTCAAGGACTACGCCCTGCTCGAGACCATCAAGTACCTGCTGGCGCTGATTTCCGGCGAGAAGGACCACGAGCCCGATGACATCGACCACCTCGGCAACCGTCGCATCCGCACCGTCGGTGAGCTTTTGGCCGACCAGTTCCGCATCGGTCTGGGTCGCATGGCCCGCGGCGTGCGCGAGCGGATGATCATGGGCAATCCCGAGGCGGCCACTCCGGCCAAGCTGATCAACAACCGCCCCCTGGCGGCGGCGATCCGCGAGTTCTTCGGCCGCAGCCAGCTCTCGCAGTTCAAGGGCCAGACCAATCCCCTCGACGAGATGCGCCACAAGCGCCGCATCTCGGCGCTGGGTCCCGGCGGTCTCACCCGCGAGCGCGCCGGCTTCGACGTGCGCGACGTGCACCGCACCCACTACGGTCGCATCTGCCCGATCGAGACCCCGGAAGGCGCCAACATCGGCCTCATCAACTCACTGGCGGCCTACGGCTTGATCAACGACCTGGGCTTCATCATGACTCCCTACCGCAAGGTGCGGAAGGGCGTGGTCAGCTCGAAGCCCAAGGACGTGGTCTACATGACCGCCACCGAAGAAGACAAGTACACCATCGCCCAGGCCAACACGCCGGTGGGCGAGGACGGCCGTATCACTACCAACCGCGTGGTGGCCCGCCGCAAGGGTGAGCCGGTGATCGTCGAGGCGTCCGAAGTGGAGTACATGGACGTCAGCCCCAAACAGATCTTCTCGGTCAACACCAACCTGATTCCCTTCCTGGAGCACGACGACGCCAACCGCGCCCTGATGGGTTCCAACATGCAGGCGCAGGCGGTGCCGGTCATTCGCGCCGAAGTACCGGCGGTGGGAACCGGCATCGAGGACCGCGTCATCCACGACTCGCTCACCAGCGTCTACGCCGATGTGGACGGAGTGGTCAAGCACGTTGACGGCGACACCATCGTCATCGAGCAAAAGAACAAGAACCTGCGCGAGTACAAGCTGCGCCGCTTCGTGCGCTCCAACCAGGGCACCACCATCGACCAGCGGCCGCGGGTCAGCGTAGGGCAGAAGGTCAAGAAGGGCGACCTGCTGGCCGACGGCCCCGCCGCCGATCAGGGGCGGCTGGCGCTCGGCCAGAACGTCCTGGCGGCGATCATGCCCTTCGACGGCTACAACTTCGAAGACGCCATCATCATCAGCGAGAACCTGCTCCGGCGCGACTTCTACACCTCGATTCACATCGAACGCTACGAGATCGAAGCCCGCGACACCAAACTGGGCCCCGAGAAGATCACCCGCGACATCCCCAACCTGGGCGAGGCGGCCTTGCGCGACCTCGACGAAGACGGCATAGTCCGCGTCGGCGCCGAGGTGAAGGGCGGCGACATCCTAGTCGGGCGCACCAGCTTCAAGGGCGAGACCGAGCCCAGCCCCGAAGAGCGGCTTTTGCGTTCCATCTTTGGTGAGAAGGCTCGCGACGTGAAGGACACCAGCCTGCGCGTCCCCCCCGGTGACAGCGGTATCGTGGTGCGCACCCTGCGCCTGCGCCGCGGCGATCCGGGCGTAGAGCTGAAGCCGGGCGTGCGCGAGGTGGTGCGCGTCTATCTGGCGCAAAAGCGCAAACTTCAGGTAGGCGACAAACTGGCCAACCGCCACGGTAACAAGGGCGTGGTTTCGAAAATCCTCCCGCCCGAAGACATGCCGCACCTACCCGACGGCACCCCGGTAGACATCGTTCTCAACCCGTTGGGCGTGCCCAGCCGTATGAACCTGGGTCAGATTCTGGAAATCCACCTGGGTCTGGCGGCCTACGAGCTCAACTACGACTTCGTGACCCCGGTCTTCGACGGCGCCAGCGAGGAGGAGATCAAAGAACTACTCGACCAGGCTTTCGAGCTGCGTTGGGCCGAACGCGAGAAACACGGCGTTGGCCTCGACCGCCGCGAGCTGGAAGTGATGGCCCGCGCCGCCAAGCAGGGCATCGTGGACGAGCAGTTGGACCCGCGCGAACAGCTGAAGGCGCTCTTCAAGCAGGGCAAGGCGGTTCTCTACGACGGCCGCACCGGCGAGCCCATCGAAGGCCCGATCGTAATTGGCATCCAGTACATCATGAAGCTCTACCACATGGTGGAAGACAAGATGCACGCCCGTTCCACCGGCCCCTACTCGCTGATTACCCAGCAGCCGCTGGGTGGTAAGGCGCAGTTCGGCGGCCAGCGCTTCGGCGAGATGGAGGTTTGGGCGCTGGAAGCCTACGGCGCCGCCTACACGCTGCAGGAGATGCTAACCCTCAAGTCCGACGACATCGAGGGCCGTAACGCCGCTTACGAGGCGATAGTCAAGGGGCAGGACGTGCCCACGGCGAGCGTTCCCGAGTCGTTTAGGGTTCTGGTCAAGGAGCTGCAGGCCCTGGGACTCGACGTGGAAACGCTCGATGAGAACGAGCGGGTCATAGACATCTTTGAAGGATTGGCCTCGCGCCGCTAGGGAGGGCTGATGAAGAGAGAACTCAAGAAGGTAAGAATAGCCCTGGCAAGCCCGGAGAAGATCCACGCCTGGTCTTATGGCGAGGTTGAGAAGCCGGAAACGATCAACTACCGCACGCTCAAGCCCGAGCGCGACGGCCTCTTTGACGAGCGCATCTTCGGTCCGGTAAAGGACTACGAGTGCGCCTGCGGCAAGTACAAGCGACAGCGCTTCGAGGGCAAGGTTTGCGAGCGTTGCGGCGTCGAGGTCACCAAGTCTATCGTCCGCCGCTACCGCATGGGTCACATCGAGCTGGCCACTCCGGCGGCGCACATCTGGTACGTCAAGGACGTGCCCAGCAAGATCG
>JALVWZ010000129.1 GCA_027023115.1 Thermaceae bacterium | reverse complement strand
CTGGGCGGCGGCGCTACCGACCTGTTCGCGGCCAGGGGAGTGACTGGCGGACTGTATCGTGTAACCATCTGGTTGGGCGTGGCCTTTGCCGTTTTGGCAGTGATCATTACCAAGTTCACCCGCTAAGCACCGGAGCATATCGCTAGGGAGCCCAAGGGCTCCCTTTTTGCGTTGCCCATCGTTAGAAGCAAGCCGTTTTAGACGCGGTTTATTCTTGACAATCGTGCAATAGAGAAAGTAACGTGCAACTAAGTCCAATCCTGTATCCGGCAGTCAATGCCAGGCGAGGTTGGACCGATATCGAGGAGGTAGTGCGAATGAAACGTTTGATCTGGATCCTGGCCGTATTGGCGCTCGGAGCCATCTCTATGGCCCAGCCCAAAGTGTTCAAAGCCCCCAACCCCAACGAGACCCCGGTAATCGGTGGCGACTTCCGCGACTGGTCCACCGCCGGCCCGAAGACTTTCAACCCCTTCGTGGCCAAGGAAACGTCCTCGACCGACATCATCGACCGCATGCTGCCGGTGCTGACCGGCTACAACCCTTACACTCTCGAGCCCGAAGGCATGCTGGCCAAGAGCTGGGAGGTCAAGAACCACGGTCTGACCATCGTCTTCCACCTGCGCGAGGGCGCCAAGTGGTCCGACGGCCAGCCGATCACCGCCGATGACGTGGTCTTCAGCGCCAAGGTTCACGCCGACAAGAAGGTTGGCTCGAACTCCATCAAGAGCTTCGAGGTGGACGGCAAGCCGATCGTCTGGACCAAGATAGACGACTACACCGTCCAGGCCGACTTCCCCAAGCCCTTCGCGCCGGCGCTCATTCAGGGTTGGTACATCGTCCCCAAGCACGTCTTCGAGAAGGCCTACAAAGAGGGCAAGGTCACCGAGATGTGGGGCGTGGGCACCGACCCGGCCAAGCTGGTTTCGGGCGGCCCCTTCATGCTCGACAAGTACGTTCAGGGCGAGCGCGTAATCCTCAAGCGCAACCCCAACTTCTGGGGCGTGGACGAAAAAGGCAACAAGCTGCCCTACCTCGACCGCTACATCTACACCATCGTCAAGGACCGTAACGCCGCCTTGGCCAAGTTCCTGGCCGGCGAGCTCGACCTGTACGCCGCTTCCGACGCCGACCAGATCGCGCAGATTTTGGATCGCATCAAGTCGAAGAAGCTCGACGCCACCATCTTCCCCAACGCCGACGTAACCACCGGCACCAACTTCATCTTCTTCAACTGGAACAACAAGGACCAGTGGAAGGCCAAGCTCTTCCGCAACAAGAAGTTCCGTCAGGCGATGGCCTACCTGATGGACAAGGACTCGATGATCGAGCTGGCCCTCGGCGGTCTCGGCCAGCCGCAGTGGAGCCCGATCTCGATTCCGGTCAAGCAGTTCTTCACCGACGACGTAGCCAAGTACGAGTACAACCCCAAGAAGGCCGCCGCGCTGCTGGCCGACCTGGGCTTCCGCAAGAAGAACGCCGACGGCGTCCTGGTGGACGCTTCCGGGCACCCGCTCTCCTTCAGCCTGGCCACCAACCAGGGCAATAACGTTCGCGAGAAGATCGCCGAGATCTTCGCCGAAGACGCCAAGGCCATTGGCGTGGACGTGAAGTACGCCCCCATCAACTTCAACGAGCTGGTTCGCCAGATCCTCAATACCCGCGACTTTGACGCCATCCTCATCGGCCTTACCGGCGGCATCGAGCCGGCATTCAGCCGCAACGTCTGGGAGCTCGACGGTCCGCTGCACATGTGGAACTACGGCCCCGACTTCCAGTCGTTCGAGATCCTCATCGACAAACTGATGCGCGAGGGTGCCACCACCCTCGAGCAGAGCAAGCGGCGTGACATTTACGTCCGCTTCCAGCAGGTCGTGGCCGAGAACCTGCCGCTCACCTACACCGTCGCTCCGGCCTACAACCCGGCGCGCCTCAACAAGGTTGGCGGCCTCTTCTCCAAGGACCAGATCACCTCGATCGTAGGCCAGTACCCCTACATCGAAACCGTCTTCATCAAGAAGTAGCGCCTCGCTAGCGGGTGGGGCCCTCCCCAGCGGGGGCCCCGCCTGCTTCCTGAAAACGACAAATGACCGCATACATCATCCGTCGCTTCATCCACCTAATCCCGACGTTCCTGGGGGCTACTTTCCTGGCCTTTTTGATCATCCAGCTAGCTCCGGGCGACTTCGTTACCCGGCTCGAGATGGACCCTTCCTATAACCACGAACAAATAGAAAACCTCCGCCACCTCTTCGGGCTGGATCAGCCCTTCACGGTCCAGTACGCCAAGTGGCTATCGGGATTTTTGAAAGGCTACCTGGGCATCTCGCTCAGCTATCAGACCGACGTTTGGCAGGTTATCAAACCAAGACTGCTCAACTCGCTGGTGTTGGTTACCTTATCGATACTCTTCATATACGTAGTTTCGATTCCCATCGGCATCTACTCGGCCCTGCACCAGTATTCCTGGGGCGACCGCTTCTGGACCACCGTGGCCTTCATTGGCCTGGCGATCCCCAACTTCTTCTTCGCGCTGCTGATGCTCTACTTCGCCCTTTATCTGAAAGACGTCTTTGGCCACGAGATATTCCCGATTGGCGGCATGCGCTCGCTCTACATAGCGGGCCTCGACTTTTACAGCGCCCCCAAGTGGCGACAATGGCTCGACATTCTCTGGCACGCGGTGCTGCCGGTAATCGTCTCGGGCACCTCGGGCACCGCCGGATTGACCCGGGTGATGCGCACCCAAATGCTGGAAACCAAGATGCAGGACTACGTGCGCACCGCCCGCGCCAAGGGCCTGCCGGAGCGGGTGGTGATTTACAAGCACATCCTCCGCAACGCCATCATCCCCATAATCGCTTCGATCGGCTTTTTGCTGCCCGACCTCTTCGGCGGCGCCGGCCTGGTCGAGGTGGTCATGGGTTGGCCGGGGCTGACGCCCTTGATGCTCGACGCTCTCTTTAGCATCGACGTTTACATAATCATGGGCAGTATTGCTATCTCGGTGGTCCTGTTGATGATTGGCAACCTACTCTCCGACCTCTTGCTCGCCTGGGTGGATCCGCGGATCCGCTACAGTTAGGAGACCGGTATGGCCGAAGACAAGACCAATCTCCTCGAGGGCCTGGGCGAGCACAGCCTGAGCCACTGGCAAAAAGCTTGGCTGCGCTTTCGCCGCCACCCTTTCGCCCGCTGGGCTGGCTCGATACTCATCATCCTTTATCTGATGGCGCTCTTTGCCGACTTCATTGGCCCCTATCCCGAGGCCAAGAGCTTCCGCAAGTTGCAGTTCGCGCCGCCGACGGCGATCCACTTCAAGACCGAAACCGGCAAGCTGGTGCGCCCCTACGTATGCAAGGTCAAGCGCACTCGCAACCTGCAAACCTTCAAACTCGAGTTCAAGCAGGACTGCAACAAGCACTACCCCATCTACTTCTTGGTTCACGGCTTTCCGTACAAGTTCTTGGGGTTCATACCCATGGACCTGCATCTCTTCGGCGGTCCCTGGGTAATGAGTGGCAAGGCGCACATCTTCTTGTGGGGCACCGACGACTTTGGCCGCGACCTCTTCAGCCGCATCTGGTTCGGCGGCCGTATCAGCCTGACCATCGGCATTCTGGCTTCCATGGTGGCGCTGCTTCTGGGTATTACCCTGGGCGGTATCTCGGGCTACTTCGCCGGCCAGGAAATGCACCTAATCCGCGGTTTCCTCCACTTCCCTTCCCGCAGCGAGCTAGCCAGCGAAGGAGCCGCTGCCTTCCGCCGTGTCTTTAGCGAGTCGTCGCTGGTGCGGGGTTGGCGTAACGCAGTCTACGAAGGGCAGGTTAGCGGGTACATCGTAGGGCTGGTTTTCCAGTACGCATTCTGGATCCTGTCGATCGTAGTAGTCGTGATCACCATGAAAGGCTTTCTGTCGATCAGTACGGGCCTGGAGCTGGCCGTGGCCATACTGGTCTTCGGCGGCCTCCTGTTATACATGTTCTGGGCGCTCGTCTTCGGGGAGCTGGCGGTTGACATCGACGAACTGATAATGCGCTCCACCGAGGTGCTGGCCGCCATCCCCGGGCTCTTTCTGCTGATCATTCTCTCGGGAATGCTGGCCAAGTACGACCTGCCCTCGGCCACCCGCTTCATGCTGGTGCTCTCGATCCTGGCCTTCGTGAGCTGGGGCGGCTTGGCGCGGACCGTGCGCGGCTTCGTGCTGCAACTGCGCGAGATGGACTACGCTCAGGCGGCGCGGGCTTTGGGGGCCGGCGACTGGCGCATACTCTTCCGCCACCTCCTGCCCGGCATTCTCGGCTACCTGATCATCGTGGTCAGTTTGGCCATGCCCGGCTACATTCTGGCCGAGTCGAGCCTCTCCTTTTTGGGGCTGGGAATCCAGGACCCGGCGTCGTCCTGGGGCCTGCTGCTTTCCAAGGCACAACAGGGCGGCATGACGGCGCTGCGCGACCGTCCCTGGCTGCTCTTTTTTCCCGGCTTCTTTATCTTTGTTAGTATATTGGCGTATAACTATCTAGGAGACGCCTTGCGCGACGCGCTTGATCCGCGCGCAGAACAGCATTAGCGACAAAAGGAGCCTGCATGAACGATAAGCGTCTGTTGGAAGTCAAGGGCCTGAAAGTTCAGTTCAAGACCGACGAAGGCATCGTCAAGGCCGTTGACGGGGTTTCGTATCACATCGACAAGGGCGAGACGCTGGCGGTCGTGGGCGAGTCGGGCTCGGGCAAGTCGGTATCGGCCTTAGCCATGATGCGCCTCATCCCTATGCCGCCCGGCAAGATTGCAGCCGGCGAGATTTTATTCCGCGGCAAAGACGGGGTGCAGAAAGATCTGGTAAAGCTGCCGGAACACGAGATGCGCAAGATTCGCGGCAACGATATCGCCATGATCTTTCAAGAGCCGATGACCTCGCTCAACCCGGTATATACGGTGGGCGACCAGATAGCCGAGGCCATCGTGCTCCACCAGGGCAAGACCAAAAAGGAAGCGCTCGAGCTCGCGGCCGACATGCTCGACTTGGTGGGTATCCCGGAACCCCACAAGCGGCTAAACAACTACCCCCACCAGATGTCCGGCGGCATGCGCCAGCGCGTGATGATCGCCATGGCCCTGTCCTGCAACCCCAGCCTGCTGATAGCCGACGAGCCGACCACGGCCCTTGACGTAACCATTCAGGCGCAAATCCTGGAGCTGATGAAGAAACTGCAGGAAGAGATTGGCATGTCGATCCTCTTCATCACCCACGACCTGGGCGTGGTGGCCGAGATGGCCGACCGGGTGGTGGTGATGTACGCCGGTCGCGCCGTTGAGGAAGCGGACGTGATAAACACCTACAAAGACCCGCTCCACCCCTACACCATGGGTCTTTTGAACTCGGTGCCGCGAGTCGACGAAAGCGCCGTAGAACAAGTCCGCCTGGAGGCGATCCCCGGCAACGTCCCCAACCCGCTATTCCTGCCCTCTGGTTGTGCCTTCCACCCGCGCTGCAAGTACGCGGTAGCGGGAGTTTGCGATCAGGAAGTGCCCCAGTTGGAAGACGCCGGCAACGGCCACATGGTCCGCTGCTTCCGCTGGCAGGAAATCCGTGAGGAGGCCCAGTCGTGAGCCAGAACGCCGACACCTTGATCAAGGTCAACAATCTCAAGAAGTGGTTCCCCATCCGTGGCGGCATTCTCTCGCGCACGGTCGGCTACGTAAAGGCCGTCAACGACATCAGCTTTTACGTTAACCGCGGCGAAGTGCTGGGCCTGGTGGGCGAGTCGGGCTCGGGTAAGACCACCGCCGGTCGCACCATCCTGCGCCTAATCGAGCCGACCGAGGGCGAGGTCGTTTTCGACGGCACCGACGTGGTGGCGCTTTCCAAGGCGGAGCTGCGCCCCTTCCGGCGGCGGATGCAGATCATCTTCCAAGACCCATTCGCTTCGCTCAACCCGCGCATGACGGTTGGCGACATCATAGCCGAGCCGCTGATCATCCATCGCCTGGTCAAGACGCCGCAGGAACGTACCGACCGCGTGGCCGAGCTGCTCAAGCTGGTCGGCCTCTCGCCCGACCACATGCGCCGTTATCCGCACGAGTTCTCCGGCGGTCAGCGGCAACGCATCGGTATTGCCCGGGCGCTGGCGGTCGACCCGGAGTTCATCGTGGCCGACGAGCCGGTTTCGGCCCTTGACGTGTCCATTCAGGCGCAGGTGGTCAACCTCCTGCAAGACCTCAAGGACGACCTGGGTCTGACGCTGCTCTTCATCGCCCACGACCTGGCGGTGGTCGAGTACATCTCCGACCGCATCGCCGTCATGTACCTGGGCAAGATCATGGAAATGGCGCCGGCCAAGGAGCTATATACCCAGCCGCAGCACCCCTACACCGAGGCGCTGCTCTCGGCCGTGCCAGTGCCGGACCCCACCATCAAACGCGAGCGGATCGTGCTCGAGGGCGACATCCCCAGCCCCATCAACCCCCCTTCCGGCTGCGTCTTCCGCACCCGTTGCCGCTACGCCATTCCCGAGTGCGCCGAGACGGTGCCCGAGCTGCGCGAGGTGTCGCCGGGCCACTTCAAGGCTTGCATTCGCGACGACATCTTCTGATTCTTCCCGGTCCCGACGCGGCCCGCCTACCGGCGGGCCGTTTGCGTTATCCTGAAGACATGAAAAAAGGTCTGATTATGGGTGTTTTGGCTGCAGCTCTCTATGGCGCCGTGGCGATGGCGCAGGTTGGCTACCTCTACCCCGGCTTTGCCGAGGTGCACGAACCGCTCAACCTGCCGCAGGACAACTGGACCTGGTTCCCCGACCAGGCGCTGGCCGGTTCGCTGGTGGACGGCACGGTTCGCCTCCTCGGGGTCGAAGAGCTGCGTCGCGTATGGCGCGGGGGAGCGGTGACCTTCTTTTACCAAGGCGGCGGCGCGGCCGAACTGGCCTACCTGACCCGCAACCTGGGCTACGGCCTCTACTACGACCTGGACGTGGACGGCGACAAGCTGGTAGGTTGGGCCAAGGTTAATAACCGCCTAGACAAGGCCTTGCGCTTCGAGCGAATTACCTTCGTGGCCGGTGAGGTGCCGCTGCGGGCCGGTTCGGCGCCGGTCATGAGAAAGGAGGCCGCCCGCGCCTACGACGAAATGGCTCTGGCCGCGCCGGCTCCGGCTCCCGTCTACGGCGGCAGCGGTGGCGGCGTGTTCCGCTACGTACTCGCCGGCCCGCCCCCCTTCGAGCCGGGGGTGACCGAGATTCCCTTCGTGCGCAAAAAGGTCGAGCCGGTTTATACCTGGAGCTATCAGGGCGGCTTCGTACGTGGTGGGCGCGTCAGCTTTAACCGCGGCTACACCTTCACGGCTCCGGCGGCGCTGGCCGGCGGCCTGGTCAACCTGCGCGACGGCGGGGTGCTGCTGGGGCAGGCCGGCATGTCCGACTCGGCCAGCGGCGACAAAGTACAGCTCTGGCTGGGCCGTGACCCGGAAGGCTGGGCCGAAAGGCGGGTCCAGGTGCTCAAGGATACCCGTAAGGAAAAGGCCTACCGGGTCACCACGGTATTGCGCGATCGCCGCGACAAGCCGGTGCGAATCGAGCTGGCCGAGAGCTTCAGCGCGGACGAAGTCAGCCTTAGCCTACCGGCCAAAGCCAGGCGCACGCCGCGCGGATACCGCCTCGAGCTCACCCTGGCTCCCGGCGCTGAGTACAACTTCATTTACACGGTAACCCTGCGCTACTGACCAGACGGTCAGGTACAATCGGGCATGGATTCACCGCAAGCGAGCGACCTTTATCGCATGCGCTTCCTCTCGGGGCTGGAACCCGGACCCGGGGGGAGCGTTTTTTACGTCGAAACCGAGATAGCCGAGGTGAAAGATGGCGAACCGCCCGCCTACCGCTCCCGCCTCTGGCAGTACCGCGCAGGCGAGCGCCGCCGGCTCACCACGGGCGACGCCGCCAACCCGCGCTGGGACGGCGACCGCTACCTCTACTTCCTGCGCCGACAAGACAAGGTGAAACAGCTCTTCCGGCTCGACCTCGAGGGGGGCGAGCCGGAGCAACTGACCGAGTTCAAGACCGGCGTAAACGGCTATTTTCTGGGCCCGAACGGGGCGCTGGCGGTGCTGGCCCTGGCCGAAGACGAGCCCACCAAGCCGGGAACGCCGCGCGTCTACCAGCAGCTGCCCTTCAAGTTCGACGGCGCCGGTTTGCTGCCGGGCCAGCCCTGGCAGCTCAAGGTCAGAAACGCCGGCGGCTGGAGCGAGCCCAGCGCCTTCGCGACCGACGTGGCCGACGCAGTCTGGGACCCGCGGGGAGAGTTCCTCTACGCGGTCAGCAGCGCCACGCACGCGGAACAAAGCGGCTGGGTGCAACGCCTCTACCGCTGGCGGCCGGGAGAGGAGCCGCTCGAGCTGGGTGGCGGCTTTGGTCCGATAGCCGACCCGCACGTGGCCGCGGACGGCTCTGTATATTTCGTCGGCTTCGACTGGCAGGCCGGCATCGGCGCCAGCCCCGGCGTTTGGCGCCTTTCCTCCGGCGGCCGGGCCGAACGGCTGACCCCAACGGACCTCTACGTGGGCCTGGCGGGCGTTACCGACGCCCACTATGGCGACTACGGCCGGAGCATGCGCGGCGACGGGAACGGCGGCTTCTGGCTGGCCGTGAGCGAGCGCGGCGAGGGCCGCCTGTACCACCTCGGTGCCGCCGGTGAGCTTTCCGGCCCATTTCCGCTACCCGGTAGTCTGGCCGCGTTTGCCCTCGAGTCGGGCGAGCCGCGTTTCGCACTGCTGGAAGATTACAACCGCCCTCCCGCCCTCTACGTGGACGGACAGCCGGCCTACGACCCCAACGCCGAGCTGGTGAGCAGCCTGCCGGAGCCGCAGGCGTTTACCTGGAAGGCGGCGGAGGGCCACGAGGTGCCCGGCTGGGTGCTGCTACCCGAGGGGAAGGGCCCGCACCCGGCGGTGCTCTACGTTCACGGCGGCCCCCACGCCGCCTACGGCCGGGCATTGCTCTTCGAGTTCTACCTATTGCGGGCGCGCGGCCTGGCCGTCGTCTATGCCAACCCGCGCGGCTCGGTGGGCTACGGCCAGGACTACGCCCAAATCAAGGGTCGCTGGGGCGAGGTCGACGCCACCGACCTGCTCGGTTTTCTCGACGCCGCGGTGAAGCGCTTTGGCCTCGACGCCGCTCGTCTGGGGGTGGCCGGCGGTTCCTACGGCGGTTTCATGACCAACTGGCTCACCGCCCACTACCCGGGCAAGTTCAAAGCAGCCGCCACCCAGCGGTCGATCTCCAACTGGACCAGCTTTTGGGGGGCGTCGGACATTGGCATCCGCTTTGCCGAATTGGAACTTGGCGCGGGCCTGTGGGAAGCGCCCGAACTTTACTGGCAGAAAAGCCCGCTCGCCCACGCGCGCGCCCTCGAGACCCCCACCCTGGTCGTCCACGCCGAAGAGGACCACCGCTGCCCGATAGACCAGGGTGAAACCTGGTTCGCGGCCCTGATAAAGCGCGGCGTACCCGCCCGCTTTCTGCGGGTGCCCGGCGAAGGCCACGAGCTATCGCGCTCCGGCCGCCCCGACCGCAGGGTGAAGCGGCTCGAGGAAATCGTCGCTTGGCTGGTTAACTACCTATCCAACGATTAGCGGTAGAGTTCGCGGGCGATGACGATCCGCTGGATCTCCGAGGTGCCCTCGTAGATTTCGGTTATCTTGGCGTCGCGATAGTAGCGCTCCACGCGGTAGTCCACCGCGTAGCCGTTGCCGCCGAGGATCTGCACCGCCTCGCGGGTCACGTCCACCGCGGTGCGACTGGCCATCAGCTTGGCCATGCTGGCTTCCCGGGTAAAGCGCTCGCCGGCCTGCTTTTTCTGCGCGCCACTAAGCACCAGCAGGCGGCTGGCCTCGATGGCCGTGGCCATGTCGGCCAGCTTGAACGAAACCCCCTGGAACTCGCGAATCTTACGGCCAAACTGAACCCGTTCGTCGGCGTACTCGCGGGCGATCTCGAAAGCGGCGCGGGCAATGCCCACCGCCTGCGCGGCAATGCCGAGGCGGCCCGAGTCGAGCCCGGCTAGGGCGTAGTGGAGACCTCTCCCCTCCTCGCCCAGGCGGTCGGCGTCGGGAACGAAGACCCCGTCGAGGCGCACTTCGGTGGTATGGGCGGCATGGAGGCCCATCTTTTCTTCCGGCTCGCCAAAGGAAAGCCCCTCGGCGCCGGCTGGCACCAGGAAGGCGGTGATCCCCTCTGGGACGCGCGCCATTACCACGTAGAGATGCGCCTGGCCGCCGGAGGTTATCCAGCTCTTGACGCCGCTGAGGAGGTAACCGCCGTCTACCCGCTCGGCCGTGCTCTTGAGGGCCTTCGGGTCGGAGCCCGCCGAAGCCTCGGTCAGGGCGAACGCGCCGATCCAGCGCCCTTCGGCCAGCGGACGCAGGTACTTTTCCTTCTGCTCGTCCGAGCCGAACTTGAGCAGCATGTACTGCGGCAGGCCCGAGGTTACCGAAAAAACGACGGCCACCGCCGGGTCGGCGGCGGCAATCTCTTCCATGACGAGCGCCCAGGTGACCGCGTCGAGCCCGGTTCCACCCCATTCCTCGGGGGTGTTCATACCTAGGAGACCGAGCTCGCCCATCGTCTTTAGCTGCGGCCAGGGGAAAGCGCCGCTCTTGTCGTACTCGGGCGCCAAGACCGCCAGCTCCTCGCGGGCGAAGCGGCGCACCATCTCCAGCACCATCTTTTGGTCTTCGCTGAGGCTGATCATCAAGGCCAGCGTATCACGGCTATTCAGCGCGGCGGCGGGCTTGTAGACTGGGGTTTGTGCAGGAGCGCATCCGCAACTTTTCCATCATCGCCCACGTGGACCACGGCAAGTCAACGCTGGCCGACCGCATACTGCAAAAGACGCGGGCGGTCAGCGAGCGGCAGATGCGCGAGCAGTTCCTCGACTCGCTCGACCTCGAGCGCGAGCGCGGCATCACCATCAAGGCCGCCGCGGTCCGCCTCGGCTACCAGGCGCAGGGCGGCCAGGAGTACGTGCTCAATCTGATAGACACCCCCGGCCACGTGGACTTTCACTACGAGGTCAGCCGGGCGCTGGCGGCGGTGGAAGGGGTGCTGCTGGTGGTGGACGCCACCCAGGGCGTGGAAGCGCAGACGGTGGCCAACTTTTTCCTAGCGCTGGAGCACGACCACGTGATAATCCCGGTAATCAACAAGATCGACCTCCCCTCGGCCCGCCCCGAGGAGGTTGCGCTGGAGATCGAAGAGACTTTCGACATCCCCGCCGAAGAGTGCATCTTCGCCAGCGGCAAGACCGGCGAGGGGGTGGACGAGGTGCTGGAGGCCATCGTAAAGCGCATCCCCCCGCCCTCCGGCAGTCCCGACGCCCCGCTCAAAGCGCTGATTTTCGACTCGATCTTCGACGCCTACCAGGGCGTGGTGCCCTACGTGCGCGTCTTCGAGGGTGCCGTCAAACCCGGCGACGTGATCCGCGTCTGGTCAACCGGCAAGACCTTCGAGGTGGAGCGCACCGGCGTTTTTCGCCCCGGGGCGCTCGAGCGCACCGCCGGGCTGGGCCCCGGCGAGGTGGGCTGGCTCACCGCCGGCATCCGCGAGATTGGCGACGCCCAGGTGGGCGACACCATAACCCTCGAGGCCAACCCCACCAGCGCCCCCTACCCCGGCTTCAAACCGGCCAAGCCGGTGGTCTTCGCCGGCCTTTACCCGGTTGACACCCAGGAATACAACAAGCTACGCGACGCGCTGGAAAAGCTAAAGCTCAACGACGCCGCCCTCAGCTTCGAGCCAGAGACCTCGGAGGCGCTGGGGTTCGGCTTCCGCGTGGGGTTCCTGGGCCTCCTCCACGCCGAGATAGTCCAGGAAAGGCTCGAGCGCGAGTTCGACCTCAACCTGATCGCCACCGCCCCCAGCGTCATCTACCGGGTCACGCTGAAAGACGGCAGCGAAATCGAGGTCCACAACCCCTCCGACCTGCCCGACCCCACACTCATCGAGGAAATCCGCGAGCCCTACGTGCGCCTTTCGGTCTTCACCCCCGAAGAATACGTGGGCCCCATCATGCAGCTCCTGCAGGAAAAGCGCGGCCGGATGATCACCATGAACTACCTCGGTAAGCGCGTCGAGCTGGTCTACGAGGTGCCCTTCGGCGAGATTCTTTACGACTTCCACGACCGCCTCAAGTCGCTCAGCCGCGGTTATGCCAGCATGGACTACGAGCAGATCGGCTACAAGCCGGGCGACCTGGTCAAGGTCAACATCCTGGTCAACGGTGAACCGGTTGACGCGCTGGCCTTCATCGCTCACCGCGACAAGGCCCAGACCATCGGCCGGGCGATAGTCACCAAGCTCAAGGAGGTCATCCCCCGGCAGCAGTTCGCGGTGCCCATCCAGGCGGCCATCGGCGGCAAGATAATCGCCCGCAGCACCGTCAAGGCGCTGCGCAAGGACGTGCTGGCCAAGTGCTACGGCGGCGACATTAGTCGTAAGAAGAAGCTGCTCGAAAAACAAAAAGAAGGCAAACGCCGCATGAAGTCCATTGGCAAGGTAGACGTGCCGCAAGAAGCCTTTCTGGCGGTGCTCTCGGCGGGCAAGGAAGAGTCATGAACACCCACGGCCTCTAGCTGCACAACCCGAAAACATCATTTGCGCCACCCAGTTGCCGCGAGTATTTTCTCGTCGCCCCGGCGAACGACGGGTCCGGGACCGTTTCAAGAGTCGCGGTGAGGACTATGCGTCATCATTGTTTCCCAAAGCCTCCACGAGCGACGGAGACCGCCCAGGTCAGGGTTCCAGCTCGCGTGAGCCTTGAGGTTCGCTTGGCTGGAATGACGAAACGGAGTTTATATTCGTCACCCCAGCGAAAGCTGGGGTCCAGGACCAATCCAGGGGTCGGCATGAAGGTGCTGCACCGGCTGCGGAAAGCTAAATACTGTGGCGCGTGGTGCCTCGTAGGGGCGGACCTGCGTGTCCGCCCCGCGGTTTCGTAGTGCGTTGTTCGTAGTGCGTGGTGAAGGCAAAGGGACGGGCCGCAGGGGGTAACTCGTGGCGGGCAGGGCAGCGGCGACAGAGTCTTGGCGGTTCGTGCGGCATGGGCCCCGGATCTCGGCCGGCTGTGCTGGCCTCGTCCGGGGAATCGTGAAGAGCAGCATGTGGCCTGTAGCTTGTGGCCCGTGGTTATGGCGCGTGGTGCGTTATCCCGCCGTAGGGGCGGACCCGTGTGTCCGCCCCTACGGGTTAGTAGTGCGTGGTGCTTGGTGTGGGGTGGCGGCGACGGTACGCCCGTGGCTCGCAGCCCGCATCCGACAAAGTCTCCCTCCCTTGGGGGAGGGTCCGGGTGGAGTT
>JALVWZ010000128.1 GCA_027023115.1 Thermaceae bacterium | reverse complement strand
AACGCATGGTTTGTCGGCTGACTCCAGATGCGCGCGCCGCTTCACTGAGGCCTCTTGGACCGGTCAAGAACGGGGCCAACATGCGGCGCGCCTTTTCCCGGCTGAGAATGCGCGCTGCTGCACAATCCGGTTCGAGGCGCAACAACTTATTACCTCTCATGTCAGAATCTTACTCGATATGTATAAATACATAGATTGTTTTTACACATCCCCACGTCTAGTCTACCCATATGCGAAAAAAGCGTGGCGAATCTACATTATTGGCTACGGTCTGCAGGTAACAGGCTGGGTCTCGGCGTTGGTGGCCGCCCCCTTCCTCGCACTACGGTCGGGACCGGGCTGGGTTGCCGTAGGAGCATCTTTGGGGATCCTACCGCGCTTGCTGGCACCGCTACTTGACCGCTGGTTGCGAAGGTCGTTGGTGGCAAGACTGATGGTGTCCGAAACTCTGGCAGCGATCGTTTTGCTTGCCGCTACTTTGACCGCTACCAATTACCCAGGTTGGGCGGCTGTGCTGGTCTACCTTGCCGCGGGAGCGGTTAACGCTCTTGAGGGGATAGCCAGCCCCCAGCTGGTAGCCGCCTGGACCAAAGAGTGCGACTGGACTCAAGCCAACGCACTACTGGCTGCGCTGGGAATGGGGCTGCCGCTAGCGGCTTGGCCACTTGCAGGGGCGGCATCGCAACTATGGGGCTTAAACGTGATTCTGATCGCAGCAGCATCTCTATACGCTGCTCGAGCTCTGTGGCTTGCCCTGGCTGTGGATGTGCATACACCAATGCAACAGAACACTTACGGTATACCAAGAGGATTTGGCGTGCTGAAAGACTTGTGGGCCCTGGGCCTAGTTATACTCGCTGCATTTTTACTGTTGGGATACTTACAGGTCAAGGTGCCGACTTTGCTAGAAGAATGGCGGCTGGGTCCGTCGGCATTTGGGACTTACGGAGCAACCTTTTCCAGCGGTATGTTGACTGGGGCGGTTCTGGTCTGGAAGCTAGGCACCCGAAGAGAGCGCACCGTCTTGGTGGCAGCCCTAACGTCTATGTTGGCAGGGTCATTAAATCTGGCATGGCCCGACGGGATAAGGCTCTATACGGGCGCCGCTCTCCTTGGCGCAGGTCTCGCAGGCCTGCAGGCAGCAGGCACGACCTTGTTGCAACGTCGCCTTGGCGGAAACAGCCTTGGGGCGACAGTAGCGGCGATTAGTGGGGCTAGCGCAGCAACGATGGTGACTGGCGCGATATTGGCTGGAGTTCTTACCGAAACCTGGAATTCGTCTGTGCCGGTAGTGGTCGCGGTTTTCGTACTTGTCGCCTTAATCGGTGGCGTTAGAACACCTCAAATTTAAACCGTCTAACTTTCTAACCGTCTGCCCTGCCATCGCTAGCAACCAAGCCCTGATAACCACAGTAATGGCTAAACAAACAACGCTACTTTCGCTTTATAACCTACACCGATCCCGTATCGACCCTAGCGACCAAGTGCCCATCTAACGGTTGGGAGCAGCGTGAACAACGTTACCTGATTGCTCGGGAAGGTTGGTGATAGGCGGTTGGTAGTAGTTGATTTGAGTTATGCGAAGCCGCATATCAGCGGTTTCTACAAACCACAAGCCACAAGCCACCCTTCTAAGGGAGGAGGCTTAATTCTGCAAGCCACGAGCTGCAGATCACTTGCCTCCGGCGGGTAATGCGCCGTCCACCACCCGGCCCGAAAGTTAAGTTGCAAACCTAAGCTGTTGGCTATTATTATGTTTATAACGTAATGGAGGCCAGCCGTGCCGGCAAAGTACATCTTCCTCGACATGAACGCCTACTTCGCCTCGGTAGAGCAGCAACTACGCCCCGAGCTGCGGGGGCGTCCGGTGTGCGTGGTGCCGCTCGAGGCCGACACCACCTTCTGCATCGCCGCCAGCTACGAGGCCCGGTTCTACCACGTCAAGACCGGCACCCGAGTGCGCGAGGCGCGGCGTATGGCTCCCGACCTGGCGGTGGTCCAGGCGCGGCCACGGGTCTACGTGGAGGTGCACAACCGCATCCTCCAAGCAGTGGGGCGGGTGCTGCCGGTGGAAGAGGTGCTTTCGATAGACGAGATGCGCTTCGCGCTGATGAAGAACGAGCAACTCCGCGCCCGCGAGCTGGCGCGGGAACTAAAGGCGGCCATTCGCCGCGAAGTGGGCCCCTGGCTGCGGGCCTCGGTGGGGATCGCCCCCAACCGCTACCTGGCCAAGGTGGCCACCGAGCTGGAAAAACCCGACGGACTGGTGGAAATCCGGTTGGAAGACCTGCCGCAGATCCTCTGGCCGCTGCGCCTGCGCGACCTCTACGGCGTCGGCCACCGCATGGAGGCGCGCCTGCACCGCCACGGCGTCTACACCGTGCGCCAGCTAACCGGCCTTTCCTGCGCGGCGCTACGGCGCATCTGGGGCGGGGTGGTTGGCGAGCGTCTCTGGCGCAGCCTGCGCGGCGAGGACCTGCCGCCCCTGCCTACCCGCCGGCGCACGGTAGGCCATTCGCACGTCCTGCCGCCGGAGCTGCGCAACCCCGCCGGCGCCCGCAAAACGCTGCTGCGCCTGCTGCACAAGGCGGCGGCGCGCCTGCGCCGCAAGGGTTACTGGACCCGCCACCTGACGGTCTACGCCACCCAGCTCGAGGCCCCCACCTGGATTCGCAAGACCTGGCTGGAAACCACCCAAGACACCCGCCTGCTGCTAAACACCCTGACCGCGCTGTGGGACGCGGACCCGCCGCCGCGCCCCTTCAAGGTGGGGCTGGTGCTGGAACACCTGGTCCCCGAGCGACACACCTCGCCGCCGCTCTGGCCCGAAGCGCGCCGGGGCTACCGCCTCTCCCACGCGCTCGACGAAATAAACTCCCTCTACGGCCCCGACACCGTCTACTTCGCCGGTATGCACGGCCTGGAGTACGCCGGCGAAGACCGCGTAGCCTTTGGGGAAATACCCCACCTCGAGCGCGCCCGCAAGCCGCAGCCGCGCCGGCAGGCGGCGGGCCGGCGCTAGCTGTAACTTCCCAATGCGTTGTTCGCAGAGTCCGCAGAGTCCGGTAGGAGACGGTGCGTAGTGCGTGGTAGGAGGTAGGAAATGGGAGGTGGGAGGTGGGTAGGTTGCATTTGAAGTGCACGAGACAACGTATGGTGGTGTTTCCACAGTCCGCTCACCACAAATCGCTTGCTCGTATTGCCTCCCCCAGCGGGGGAGGCAATACGAGCAAGCGATTTGTGG
>JALVWZ010000127.1 GCA_027023115.1 Thermaceae bacterium | reverse complement strand
CAGTGGCCCATCAGCCGCAAGAGCTCCAGGTCGTAGAGGGTGCGCTCGCGCAGGCGCTGGGCCTCTAGCAGCTTGCCCGCCTTCTCGAACTCGGCCACCCGCGCCTTCAGCTCGGCCTCGATGGCCTGGATGGCCGGCCGCAACCGCTCCTCGGGGGTGGCGTAGTGGGTGGCCGGCATCAACATCAGCGTTTCCAGCTCGCCCTCGCGCTCGCCGCTGATGGGGTGGACGGTCTGAATCCGGTCTATCTCGTCGCCCCACAGCTCAACGCGCACCGGTTCGGTGCCGTAAGCGGGCCAGACCTCGATGACCTCGCCCTTGGCGCGGAAGCGGCCTGGCTGCAGGTCGATGTCGTTGCGGTCGTAGGAGAGCTCCACCAGCCGTTCCAAAATCTCCTCGCGCCGCACCGTCTGACCCACCTGCAGCACCAGGTGCATGGAGTAGTAGTCGTCGGGGCTGCCCAGGCCATAGATGGCGCTCACCGAGGCCACCACGATCACGTCGCGGCGGGTGAGCAGGCTCTGGGTGGTGGAGTGGCGCAGGCGCTCGATCTCGGGGTTGATCGAGGCGTCCTTTTCGATGAAGAGGTCGCGCCCCGGCACATAGGCCTCGGGCTGGTAGTAGTCGTAGTAGCTGATGAAGTACTCGACCGCGTTCTCGGGAAACAGCTCGCGGAACTCGGCCGCCAGCTGCGCAGCCAGCACCTTGTTGGGGGCCATCACCAACGCCGGCCGGCCCAGGGCCTCGATCACCTTGGCCATGGTCACCGTCTTGCCGGTGCCGGTTGCGCCTAGGAGCGTCTGGTAACGCAGGCCGTCAGTAAAGCCTTGCACGAGCTGCGCAATGGCCCGGGGCTGGTCGCCCTTGGGTTCGGGGCCGTGGTAACGGAACCGCGCCGGGGCGCGGTCTATCTGGGCTCGTCCGGCTATATCTGCCATGATCAGGGGCCAAGGCGGTTGAGGGCGTCGCGGGCGGGGCCGTAGTCGGGGTAGGTGCGCAACAAGAAGCGCAGCGTGCTGCGCGCTTCGCTTGTCTTACCGAGCCGTTCCAACGCCCGCGCCTGCCAGTAGATCACCTGGGGCTTGAGGGGGCTTTCGGCGCTGAGCTCGGCCTGCGCGGCCCGAAAAAGGGCCAGGGCGCCCTTGGCGCTGCTAGGCAACAAGGCCAGACCTTCGAGGAACTGCCCCTCGGCGCTGGCGCCTGCCCGTCTGGCCTTTTCGAAGCCCAGCTTGGCCCGGTCCAGATTGCCCTGGGCTAGTCCTACCAGACCCCAGTCGAGAGCGTAACGCCTCCTGCCCGAAAGGGCCACCGCGCTGCGCAGACTGGCCCAGGCCGTATCCCAGTCCTCCCGTAAGAGAGCCATGCGACCGCGCAGGGCATAGTAACGGGTCTCGTCAAGCCCCAACTCGCGCGCGCTTTCCAGGTAGACGTTCGCCTGCTTCAGGTTGCCTTCGCGCAAATAGACGTCAGCCAGCAAGTACCTGGCCTCGACAGGAAAGTTCTTGAGCTGCTTCTTGAGGGTCACCGCCGCCAGCGCGTACTCGCCGTGGTCCACCAGCTGGCGAGCGTAATTGAGGTCTCCCACCGCCAGGGAAAAACTGGAAATAGCCGCGACGATCAACCACAGGATGGCTCTGCGCACGTGTTTAGCTTATACGCCGTAGCGATGTAACAAATGAAAAGGCTCCCCGAAGGGAGCCTTTTCATTACCAGAGGGCTTAGAAGTTGATGGCGTACTTGATCTGGAAGGCGTCGGCGCTGTTGGTGCCGTCGCCGAAGTTCGCGTAAGCGAACTGCAGATCCCAGTAGGTCCAGCTCAGGTAGTAACCCGAGAAGGTGCCACCGTTGGCGCCGGTGCCGGACTGGTAGATGTAGTCGGCAGCGGCGTCGAACGCCTTGTCCTTCGAGCCGAGCAGCATGTCGCTGAGACCGGCGCCGGTGTAGCTCGCGTAAGCACCCTCGAAGACCGAGTGGTCACAGAGGAACTTGTTGAACTTCAGGCCGGCGAACCAGTAGGTCTCGGAGGCGGAACCGGTGGTGCGCGCCACGTAACCGGCCTTCAGGCTGGGCGCCAGGAAGATGCCCAGCGGGTCGGTCTCGAGCTTGACACCGTACTTGATGGTAGTGGTGGGGCCAGCAGAGTTGCTGTGATAACGACCGAGCAGCTGCACGCTGGCAATCGAGAACTTGCCATTGTAGTCGGCGTAGGCCTCGATGTCGGTGGTGCTGGTGTGGGGGTAGATCATGTAACCGGCGTAGAAGTGCAGGCCGGGGATGATCGCGCCCTCGGCGGGGTGGTCGATGGAACCGCCCATGACGGCGCTGTACTTCTGGCCCGGAGCAGCACCCTCGACGGTATCGGCGGCAGCGTTGCTGTGCTCTTTGTACATGCCCTTGATGGTCATGCCGGCCAGCTTGAGGCCCAGCTCGGCGCCGTACGCCTGCCAGCTACCCACGTCGGTGTTGGGCGCGGCCAGGGTGTAGCTATCGTAGTAGGCGCTCAGGCTGAAGATGCCCAGCTCGGCGGAGGCGTCAACGCCAAAGCCGTTGGAGCTGGCGCGGAAGGGCGCGCTGTTCTTCTTGGAACCGTTGACGAAGTCGGCGGCGTCGCCGGTCATGGTGCTGGCCGGGCTGATGTTGCCGATGTTACGGTAGTTGGCGCCCAGCTTGAAGGAGCCGAAGCCGAGGCCGGCCTTCGCGTAGTAGCTGGTCACGCCGGCACTGTCGAGGAAGTACTCGCCCGCCAGGTTGAAAGCGCCCAGGTCGAGGGCGGCGTCCACGCCGTAGAAGGGGCTACCCAGCATGTCCTGCATCAGGTAGGAGCCACCCAGGGTGAAACCGTCGAAGGGAGCGATGGCCAGGTGCACGCCGTAGAAGTAGTCGTAAGCGGAGCCCGGGGAGTGGTTGCCGTAGACGGCCTTGATCTCGGTGCCCAGGAAGCCGGGCTTGAGGGTGGCGACGAAGCCGTGGCCGTAGCTGTTGGCGTCGTTGTCGAAGAGGTACTCGGTGAACTTCGCCTTGACCGAACGGCCGAAGCTGAAGCTGAGGCACTGCCCGTCGGCGATGCCCACGGTAGTGGATACCTCGTCTACCACCAGGTTGAAGGTGCTGGCGGCGGGAGGATTGGCGCCAATATCGGCGGCGGTCCAGCTACCCTTGATGCTGAACTGGAAGAAGTCTTTGTAGGTGTTGACGCCTTCGCCCTTCGAGGTGCCGGTGAACTTACCGGTCTGGAAGGTAACGTTGAGGCCGGCCTTGGTCT
>JALVWZ010000126.1 GCA_027023115.1 Thermaceae bacterium | reverse complement strand
GGCCTTTCTTGCCGCTCTCCATATCTCCTTGCCAACCGTTGTAAGCTGCATCCGTGGGGACCTCCTCTCTCCTGGAGTGGTCCCCACATTTTATTTGAGGTGTCTCAGATGTGTTTGTCCGGGGACACGAAAGTGATGCGGCCAAACTTATAAGCCACCATCCGGTTCTCTACTCCGTCGGTTGCACCATCCCAAGACGTTGCTCACTAGAGCCGCCGTAGATGGGATGTAGGGAGTGGGATGTGGGCAGTAGGTAGACCGGTGTTTCGCTAGCCCCAAGCCAAACTAAAGGCCGTCATTCCAGCCTAGCGAGCCAGTCCGGACCGGAGCAGTCTCCGTCGCTCGCGCGTGTCGTAAGAAACAATTGTGACGACGCAGAGCCCCAAACGCGACTTCCGAAACGGTCCCGGCCCCGGCTTTCGCCAGGGTGGCGATAAGATATTCGCGGCTACGGGGCAGCGTGAACGACGCGCTCGGACTGCGCAGCCAGACGTACCACCACGCTTGTTGACGCGCGGCTGCAACCTCCGTATACTTATGCACGAGATGAAGCGCCGCGCGCGACGACTTAACTGAAGCAGCAGGGACAAGCGCCTACCAGGTGGGGCTTGGCCCCACCTTTCTTCTGGCGGGCGCGGCGCGAAACGAGGTGACTTGAATGAAGGTCGTTTTGGCTTACTCCGGCGGTCTGGACACCAGCATCATCCTCAAGTGGCTCATAGAAGAACGCGGCGCCGAGGTCATCGCCTTCACGGCCGACATCGGCCAGGGCGACGAGGTGGCAGAGGCGCGCGAGAAGGCGCTGGCCACCGGGGCCAGCAAGGCCGTTGCCCTCGACCTGCGCGAGGAGTTCGTGCGCGACTTCGTCTTCCCAATGTTCCGCGCCGCGCCGCTCTACGAGGGCTACTACCTGCTGGGCACCTCGATAGCCAGGCCGCTAATAGCCAAGTATCTGGTGCAAATCGCCGAGCAGGAAGGGGCCGAAGCGATCAGCCACGGCGCCACCGGCAAGGGCAACGACCAGGTACGCTTCGAGGTTTCGGCCTACGCCCTCAAACCCGACATCAAGGTCATCGCCCCCTGGCGCGAGTGGTCGTTCACCGGCCGCAGCGAGATGATCGACTTTGCCGAGAAGCACGGCATTCCGGTGGTCCAGACCCACGCCAAGCCCTACTCGATGGACGCCAACATGCTGCACGTATCTTACGAAGGCGGCATCCTTGAAGACCCCTGGGCCGAGCCTCCGGCCGACATGTTCCTGCTAACCGCCGACCCGCAAACCGCTCCCGACGAACCGGAGTACGTGGAGATCGAGTTCGAAAACGGCGACGCGGTAGCGGTGAACGGCGAGCGCCTCGCGCCGGCGGCGCTGCTGACCAGGCTCAACGAGATTGCCGGCCGCCACGGCGTGGGGCGGGTGGATTTGGTGGAGAACCGCTTCGTGGGGATGAAGTCGCGCGGGGTATACGAAACCCCCGGCGGCACCCTGCTCTACCACGGCCGCCGTGCGGTAGAGAGCCTGACCCTCGACCGCGAGGCGATACACCTGCGCGATCAGTTGGCCCCCAAGTACGCCGAGATCGTCTACAACGGCTTCTGGTTCTCGCCGGAGCGTGAAGCGCTGCAAGCGCTCTTCGACCAGGTGGCCGCCGCGGTAACCGGCACCGCCCGGCTCAAGCTCTACAAGGGCGGGGTAACCATCAGCGGTCGCAAGTCGCCGGTGAGCCTCTACGACCAGAAACTGGTTAGCTTCGACGAAGAAGGCGGCTACGACCAGCACGACGCCGAGGGCTTCATCAAGCTGAACGCTCTGCGGCTGAAGGCGCGGGCCAAAGCTCAGGGGAGGTAAGCGTGGCGCAGAAGGGCTCGAAAAAACTGTGGGGCGGCCGCTTCGCCGCCGAGACCGATGCCCTGGCCGAAGAGTTCAATAACTCGCTTTCGTTCGACCGCCGTCTTTGGCGCGAAGACCTGGCCGGCAGCCGCGCCCACGCCGAGATGCTCGCCCGGCAGGGGATAATCAGCCAGGAAGAGGCCGCGCAAATCCTGGCCGGCCTCGAGCAGATAGAGCAAGAAATAGAAAGTGGTGCCTTCCCCTGGCGCGACGAGTACGAAGACGTCCACATGAACATCGAGGCCCGCCTGACCGAGCTGATAGGGCCCGTAGGCGGCAAGCTGCACACCGCCCGCAGCCGCAACGACCAGGTAGCCACCGACCTGCGTCTGTGGCTGCGGGGAGCGCTGGCGCGGTTAGTAGAAGACCAGCAGCGGCTGGCCCGCGTCCTGGTGGCCGAGGCCGAACGCCACTTGGAACCGCCGCTGATTCTGCCCGGTTACACCCACCTGCAACGCGCTCAGCCAATCCTGCTCTCGCACTGGTTCATGGCTTACTACGAGATGCTCGGCCGCGACCTGACGCGCACTCTCGACGCCATGTTCCGCCTCGACGAGTCGCCCCTGGGCGCGGCGGCGCTGGCGGGAACCAGCTTTCCGATAGACCGCTTCTACACCGCCGAGAAGCTGGGCTTTGCCGAACCGATGCGCAACAGCCTCGACGCGGTAGCAAGTCGCGACTTCGTGCTCGAGGCCCTCAGCGCCATCGCTATCGGCCAGATAACGCTCTCGCGCCTGGCCGAGGAGCTGGTGCTCTACTCCAGCTTCGAGTTCGGCTTCGTCACCTTGCCCGACGCGTTCGCCACCGGCAGCTCGATCATGCCGCAGAAGAAGAACCCCGACATTCCCGAGCTCATCCGCGCCAAGGCGGGCCGCGCCATCGGCGACCTGGTTACCCTGCTGACCGCCAGCAAGGGTCTGCCGCTGGCCTATAACAAGGACCTGCAGGAAGACAAAGAACCCCTCTTCGACGCAGTGGACACCTACCAAGCCTCGCTGCGGCTGCTGGCGGCGATGCTGCCGGGGCTCGAGTGGCGCCCCAAGGTAATGCGCCGCGCCGCCGCCGGCGGTTTTGCCCTGGCCACCGACCTGGCCGACTACCTGACCCGCCGGGGAATGCCCTTCCGCGAGGCGCACGCGGTGGTTGGGCGCATAGTCCGCAAGTTGCAGGAAGAAGGCCGCGAGCTCGACTCGCTCAGCCTGGAAGAACTGCGCGCCTTCAGCGAGCTGTTCGACGCGGACGCGCTGGAGCTGCTCTCGGTGGAAGGCTCGGTGGCCAGCCGCGACGTTTACGGCGGCACCGCCCCGAACCAGGTGCGCGAACAGATCGAGGAGGCCAAGGAAGAACTGCGGGAGGAAGGGCCATGATGAAGCTGGAACTCAA
>JALVWZ010000125.1 GCA_027023115.1 Thermaceae bacterium | reverse complement strand
CCGCCCGCAAGGCGGGCGCGCCCTCCAGCGCCGCCGCCACCGCGCCGGCAATCGAGCTCCAGAGCTCCGCCGCGTCGTACTCGGCGCGGGTCGGGTCGGGCCGGCGGGCGCGAATCTCGCGCTCGCCCCGGGCCAGCAACCGCCCGCGGGCGTCGAAGACGAAGGCTCGGCTGGCGTGGCCGCCCTGGTCAATGCTCAAGAAGACTGGTTCGTTCATCGTATTCAGGCTACAACCGCCGGCTTGGTCGCGGGAAAGCCGGCGCGTCGCCTAGGCGGCATGGATTCGTGACGAAAGGCGAGCTAGAACGCGGCATTTGGCGGGCGTTGCGTAGCCCGAGAACGGCGCTCGAGAAAGGTTTTGGCTTTCCGCTCGCCCGGGCTGATAGCTTTATATGCGCGCCGCTACTGGTCAAAAATCCGCGACCTTCTGGGATAAAACCCGCCACCCAAGTTGGGTGGACGGCAAGAACTCGATTACGGCCGGCGCGGCCTTTCGCCCCCTCCCCCGCGCAAGAGAGGGGACAGGTTGACCGCGGCTACTTTTTGATCCACTCGGCGTCGGGCGGGAACGTTACCAAGTCGTCTTTGGTGAAGTTGGCGGTCTTGAACTCGGTCCACGCCAGGTCGGAGAGCGGGTTGCCCTCGGCGTCGTAAAAAACGGTGCGCAGCGGCCGCTTTTCCCTGCGGTCGATCCAGACCTCGAGGCGCGCGAACCCCGAGGCGTCGGAGTCGGGGGCGCGTCCGACCACGTACCAGGCGGGCCGGTTCTTATAGTTGACCTTGCGGGGCGCGTCCCAGACGACCTGGCCCTCCTCGCCCAACTTGCGCAGGTCGCCCATCCGCGAGAGGTCGAAGCCCAGCCCCTCGATGCGGGCCTTTTCGCGCGGGTAGACGACCACCTGGTTGGTGAGGAAGAGGTAGTTGTACACCTTTTCGGGCGTTATTACCACGTAGTTGTCGGCCATGGCGTCGGGCTTTTGGAACTCGATGCGGACGACCTGCTCAGCAGGCAGCGACTTGATGATCAAGTCGGCCTCCTGGACATCGCCGGTGGGGGCGACGATGCGCCCCTGCAGGCGGGCTTCCCAGGGGCTTTGGTCGAGCGCCCGCGCCACTTGGTCGAAAAGCGCCTCGGCGCTCAGGGCCACCGCCGGCAGGCTCAGCAGGGCCAGCAGCGCCAGCGCCCGCCGCATCACATTCCCTCCAACGGCATCGTGTAGCGCAGGTAGAACTCGTAACCGCCGCCGTCCACCGCGGCGTCCAACGCCCACGAACTCCAGGAGGCGCCAATCTGCGCCCGCGCCGGGTAGGCCAGGGTCAGGTGGGCTTTGTAGGTGCGGTCGGCGTATTGCAGGCGCAGCTCGTTGAGGTAGCCGAGGCGGAGCTGCGCGGCCAGGATTGCGTTCTGGTAGGGGGTCTTGTAGCCCAAAACGGCGTAAGCGTTGCTGGCGCGGTCCACGCCGCCGGCGCCGAGGGTATAGGTTTGCGCCTCGTGCCGCCAGGCCAGCGAGGCTTCGGCGCGGCCGCCGCCGTCGTGCAAATAGAGCAGTCCCGCCAGGGTGAGCTCGCGCTGGATGCGGTACTTGGCCTCGAGGCGGCCGTAGGTGCCGATGGTGTCGCCCTGTAGGGGCCAGAAGTGGTTGGGCGTGCGGTTGTAGGTGTTGCCCACCCTGAGGCTGACGGCGGCCTTGCCAAAGGTCGCGTTGCCAAAACCCTCGACCCAGTAGTGCGCGTCCATCCCGATGAACCCGCGCGCGCCCAGCTCGCCCCGCCCCGCCGGGCCGGCTTCGAACGAGCGCCGGGCGCCGAGGCCAAACGAGATTTCGTCGGTATTGGGCAGGTAGGCGCGCAGCCAGGCATCGAAGGCCCACGGCCCGGCAGGCACCTCGAGGTTGACGGTGGGACCGATGGAAAAGCCCGGACCACCAGCCCAGAGGCCGAACTCGAGCGACTGGGCGGCCACCGGCGCCAGGGTTAGGAGGGCCAGCAACCAAAGTTTCTTCATATCAACTCCTTTATAGCCGCTCAGCGTGAGCGCTATATAAAGCACCCGTTTACGAGCCTTGAGATTGCGCTTCAGCGGGACTGGCTCGGCTGCCCGCCTTCCCCAAGGTCCATTCGGCGGCCTGGTAAAGTGAGAGCATGTCCAAGCTGCTCATCCGTTGGTTGCTCAACACGCTGGCGCTCTGGCTGGTGGCCCAGCTCTACTCCGGGGTCTACTTCGCTCCGGGCAGCGGCCTCGCCGACTATCTGGTGGCCGGCTTGGTCCTGGGTCTGGCCAACGCCCTGGTGCGCCCGCTGCTCTTGCTCTTGACGCTGCCGCTCAACCTGATAACCCTCGGCCTCTTCACCCTGGTGGTCAACGCCCTGGTGTTGCTGCTGGTGGCCGACGTGACCAAACTGGCGGTGCACGGTTTTTCGGGGGCCTTTTGGGGAGCGCTGCTGCTCTCGATATTTTCCTGGGCGCTAAGCGTCCTCGTGACCGACGACGGTTAGCCACCGGTCAATCCCTCTCCGAGAGCTACTCCTGACCCGCGGCGGTTATGATGAGCGGGACATGCAAATAAAAACCCTCTTCCTCCTCGGCCTGCTGCTTTCTTTCGCGGCGGCGGCCCAGACGGTAACCGCCACCGACGCCACCCAGGTCACCAAGGTGCTCACGGCGCACGACTACAAGTTCAGCCTCGACAGCGAAGACGACGGCACCCCGCTGATCCACCTCAAGATAGACGGCTACAAGGCGCTGCTCCTCTTCTACGACGACAACCCCGACCAACCCGGCTACGAAAGCCTGCAGCTCTATGCCGCGTTTTCGGTGGACGACAAGATACCCCTTGGCAAGGTCAACCAATGGAACAGCAGCTATCGTTTCGGGCGCGTTTATCTGGACGAAGACCTGGACCCGGTCATCGAGAGCGACCTCGACCTCTCCGGCGGGGTAAACCTCGAGGGCACCCTGATGGTCTTCCTGGAAAACTTCAAGGCCGACTTCGCCTCCTTCCGCGAGGAAGTAGTGGGAGAGAAGTAGCCGCGGCCTTTATACTGAGCGTGGAGGCGATATGAAAAACAAGCTTTGGCCTCTACTGGCCACATTCCTGGTTCTCTCCTCGGTAGCGCTGGCGGCCAGCTTGGTTCGTTCCAGCGACGGCAGCAGCGTTTTGGCGGCGCTCAAGAAACTCGGCTACGACGCCACCCTCGAAAAGAGCGGCGCCGGCGTGCCGCAAATTCGTATCAACGCCGCCAACGACTATGTGATCTACCTCTACTTCTACGACGAG
>JALVWZ010000124.1 GCA_027023115.1 Thermaceae bacterium | reverse complement strand
CGCTCTTTAGAGCATGAGCTCGATGGCGACGCCGCTCGTACCCTGGCGAACGCCCTGCGGCGGCGCACGGGCGGTGAGCCGCTCCAGATGATAATCGGCTCCGTCGAGTTCTACGGCCTGCGACTGACGGTGCGACCGGGGGTGCTGGTGCCCCGCCCCGAAACCGAGCTGCTGGTCGAAAAGTCTCTCGCGGCCCTGAAAGGCGTGAGCGGCCCGCGGGTGCTCGACGTTGGCACCGGCAGCGGCGCGGTGGCTCTGGCCATCAAGAGCAACCGCCCCGACGCCCGCGTATACGCCGGCGACGTCAGCCGCGCCGCGCTGGCCCTGGCCTCCGCCAACGCCAAGGCGCTGGGGCTGGGCGTGGTGCTGCTGCGCGGTTCACTGACGGCCGGACTGCGCGGCCTGGACCTGCTGGTTTCCAACCCTCCCTACCTACCACGGGCCGACGCCGAGGCCGCCCCTCCCGAACTCGGTTGGGAGCCGGCTGCGGCCCTCTACGCCGGCGAGGACGGCCTGGAGGTAGCCCTGCCGCTGCTGGAAGCGGGGCTACAGGCTCTGCGCCCCGGCGGCCGGCTGCTGCTCGAGCTGGACCCTCGCAACGTTTCCGCAGCGGCGGCGCGGGCGCGTTCGCTGGGCTACCGCGCGGTGCGCACCTGCGCCGATCTGGCCGGCAGAGAGCGCTACCTGAACGCCCGCCGGGGGTAAGGTATGGGTATGGACGCCTTGCTATCCGACGCCATCGCCGCCGCCCGCCTGGCGCGCGGCATTCACCTCTACTTTCAGGAAAAGGGCTTTTCGACCGGTACCAAGACCGGCCCCACCGACCTGGTAACCCAGGCCGACAAGGAAACCGAAGCAGCGCTAAAAGACTTTTTATTGTCCCGCTACCCCGACCACGCCTTCCTGGGCGAAGAAGGCGGCCAGGAGCGGGAAGCCGAGTACCGCTGGATCGTGGATCCGATAGACGGCACGGTCAACTTCGCCCACCACTTCCCTTTCTACGCGGTCTCGATTGCGCTCGAGGTCCGTGGCGAGCTCGAGCTGGGCGTGGTTCTGGACAGTAGCCGCGACGAACTCTTCTGGGCCCGTCGCGGCGCAGGCGCCTACCTCAACGGGCGCGCCATCCGGGTGACCAAAACCAGCGAGCTAATCGGCAGCCTGTTGGCTACCGGTTTCCCCTACGACGTCAATAAGGACCGCGAAAACCTGACCTACTTCGAGCGGGTCTTGCAAAAGGGACTTACCGTCCGCCGGCCCGGAGCCGCCGCGCTCGACCTCTGCTACGTCGCCGCCGGGCGTCTGGACGGCTTTTGGGAGGTAAAGCTAAAGCCCTGGGACGTTGCCGGCGCGCTGGTGGTCCTGCGGGAGGCGGGCGCTACGGTAACCGGGATAGAAGGTGAACCCTACCAGCTCGGTAACCGCTACATCGTCGCCACGAACGGCCTGATCCATGATGAGCTTTTGGATACCCTACACGGGCGGGGGTAAAGCTTCGGCCTCGCGCAACAGCTGATTCAGCATCCGCGCCATTACCAGGTGACCGCGCTTGCCGAGGTTGTAGGCGCGGTCACCGATGAGCAGCACCGGCGGGTTCCAGGTGAGCGGCCCCGGCGCCCAGGGCTCCTTGCGGGCCAGCGCCTGTATGAGCCGCTCCACGCCCGCCGACTTCATTACCACGCCCTCCTCGCCGCCAACGCGATAGGCGCGTGGTTCGTAGCGCCACTCGACGAGCAACAAGCCCGAACTCGTCTGCAGTGGCACGTATATGCGCCAAATAGGATAATCTTCCTCTTTTAACGGCCGCTCAAGAGCCATCGCAAACTACTCCTTGTTTCGATTATATCTGCGACGCCGGGGCGGCGTCGGGGATGACCTTGCCGGGGTTGAAAACACCCTGGGGATCGAGGGCGCCTTTGACGCGCGCCAGGTTTTCGATCTGCTCCCCGGTAAGGGCGGCCGTCATGAAGGGCTTCTTGGTCAGGCCAATGCCGTGCTCGCCCGATAGTACGCCACCGTGCTCGAGCGCCACCATTGCTATCCGGCGCGCCAGCTCGTGGACCTCATCGAGTGAAGTGTGCTTGTCGTAGAGGATGTTGGGGTGCAGGTTGCCGTCGCCGATGTGACCGAACTGCACCAGCGGCAACCCCGAGGCGTCGCCCAGTTCGCGAATCTGGCGCACCACCGCCGCCAGGCGACTGCGCGGGACCACGATGTCTTCGTTCATTCGAAATGGCTTGATGCGCCCCAGCGCCGGGCTGACCGAGCGCCGCGCCAGCCACAGGCGCTCCGCTTCGGCTTCGTCCGCGGCCAGGTGCACCGTCCCGCCGCTGGCCCGCGCCGCCTCCGCCAGCATTTCCAGCTCCTCCGCCACCACCTGCTCGTCGTCGCCGTCGGTGTCCGCCAGCAGCAATGCCCCTGCTGTCACCGGCAGGCCGAAGGAGAACGCCTCCTCTACCGCGCGGATGCAGGCGGAGTCCATGAACTCCAGCTTGGCGGCCACCACCCCGGCGGCCACCGCCCGCGAAACCGCTTCGGCCGCCTGGCCGACTTCCTCGAAGTGGGCCATCAAGGTGCGCCGGTATCGCGGCATGGGCTCGAGCCGCAGCCACGCCCGGGTAATCAGGCCCAGTGTGCCCTCGGAGCCGATCAGCAGCCCCGGTACGTCGTAAGCACGGCGGTCGTGAACGTGCAGCTCGCCGGCGGCGTCCACCCACTCCACCTTTTCCACGTAATCGCCGGTAACGCCCTTCTTGAAGCACTGCGGCCCCCCGGCGTTCTCGGCCAGGTTGCCGCCGATGGTGCTCTGCCGGTAGCTGGCCGGGTCGGGCGGGAAGTAGAGACCGTAGGGCTCGGCGGCGCGGCTCACCTCGATGGTCACCACCCCCGGCTCGGCCTCGGCCAGCCGCGCCCGCGCATCAATGCGCAACGCCGTCATGCGCGTGAAGGAGACGACTATACCCTCGCGGCTGGGGACCGATCCCCCGCTAAGGCCGCTGGCGGCCCCGCGCGGAAAGATCGGCAGACCCATCGCGCCGGCGAAGCGAACCGTTTCGACGACGTCGGCGCTGGACTCGGGCAGCACCACCGCCAGCGGCACGACGCCTTCGATGATGGCGTCGTAGCGATAGAGCACCCGGTCGGGAAGGTCCAAAAGCACCTTGTGCGCGCCTATGCGCTCGGTCAGGCGGCTAAAGTCGGCCACGAGAATATTCTAACCGGCCGCCGGTATACTCACCTCATGCGCTACTGGTTGATGAAGTCGGAGCCGACGGCCTACTCTATCGACGACCTGGCCAAAGA
>JALVWZ010000123.1 GCA_027023115.1 Thermaceae bacterium | reverse complement strand
GCCTGACCCCCGACGGTACGCCGACGCAACCCGGGCAAACTACCAGCACCACGCCCGGTGGCAGCGCTTACCTGGCGTATCGCTTGAATAACACCGGAAACGATACTTTTACCTTCAACCTGTCGAGCGCGCAGCACTCCTCGTCCAACTGGGTGCCGGCGGCGACGGCGATTTATCTCGACGCCAACCACAACGCCCAGGTAGACCCCGGCGAACAGCAGGTGCATCAAGTTACCCTGGCGGCTGGCGAGTCGGCCTGGATAGTCCTTGAGGTCGAAGCGCCTGCTCAGGGCAGCGATGACCTTTTCATAACTCCCGGCGCCGCCTGCCCCCAAGGCGGTAGCGCCGATACCGAAAACTACGGTCGCGTGCGTCTCTTGAGCGGCCCTGCGCTGCAGGTGGGAAAATCCATCTCACCGCCAGAGGCCAGGCCTGGCGAGTTGGTGCACGTCAGCTTGGTGGTGCGTAACGTCGGCGATGCCCCTACGGGCGGAGCCGTGTTCTTATCTGATGACCTATCCGCCCTAACCGGGGTTCGCTTCGAGCCCGGTAGCGCCAGCGCCCCCAAAGGGACAATCGAGTTCTTCGACGGCGGCAGCTGGCAGGCGAACGAGCCGAGCACGGTAAATGGGGTTCGTTTGCAGGTGCCGGGGTTGGACGTGGGCGAAGAGGCGATACTGGAGTTCGACCTGCGCGTAGACGCGAATGCTCAGCCGCACACCATGCAGAACCACGCCAGCGCAACCGGCCCCGGCGGCCCGGCGGAGGCGGTGGCGGCTCTCCAGATCCTCCCTGGTTATCACCACTATCTAGGACCGCGCGGCAACTCACGCGCCCTGCCCGGCGGCGAGGGTAGCGCCGACGACCGTCAGGAAGCCGACTTGATAGTAGACCAAACGTACTGCTTTGGGCACACCCTGGAGAACGCCTCCACGGCCGCCGACGACTTTGACCTCAGCGCGTCCGGTATTCCCGCCAACGTGCACGCTACCTTCAATATCACTCCCACGGTGCCGCTTTCTCTGCCGGTGCGGCTGGACGCGGGTGAAAGCCTCGACTTCCTCTTTTGTGTGACCGCTAGCGACCTGGTGCAGCCGTTCACGGCCGATCTGGTGGCTACTTCGCGGGCTACCGGTGCCGAAAACCACACCTACGATGCAATCGCTCACGTCTACCCGACCGGCAACCTGACGCTTACCAAGACGGTCATGCCCCAGGGAACGGTCAGCGCTGGAACCGAGCTAACCTATACGCTTCATTTCAAAAACGAATATCCAATTGACGTGACTAGCGTCGTTATCAACGACTGGCTCGATGATCACCTGGAATACCTGAGTAGCACGCCTGCCGGCGAGTACGACGCCGCGCGCCACCGCGTTCGCTGGCGGGTGGCCACCATAGCGCCCGGCGCTGAGTGGCAGGCGACGCTGCGGGTGCGCGTCAAGAACACCACCCCCGACGACACCCGTATAGAAAACCGCTTTACCCTGCAAGCGGATCAGGTCCCCAACACGTTGGTGTCCAATACTACCCGTACTCCGGTTTGGAGTTCGCAGCTGCTGCTGCAAAAGCAAGTGAACCCGCCCACGGCGCGTTTGGGTGAGCGTTTGCACTATACGCTGGCCATCAGCAACCCCAGCACGGCGACGCTGACGGTGACCGTAACCGATACGCCCGATTCGCACCTGGCATACGTAAGCGGTAGCGGTTCGCCCGTTGAGCCGGCCGTGCAGGCGGGTAAGCTGGTATGGCAAAGCGTATCCATAGCCGCGGGTCAGACCGTGCAGCTTGAATACGAGATGCGCGTCGAGCCAGGTGCGCCGCGCAGGTTGAAGAACGTGGCCCTGGCGCGCGGGGTGTCGTCCAGCGGGGCCGCCGTCGCCAGCGCGCAGGCTACCGCCGTCGTTATGGCGGTCGAAGACGTGTTACTGGCACGGCGGGCCACCATTGTAGGCCGGGTTTTCCTCGACGCCAACCGCGACGGCCTTTACGACCCGGGCATGGACGTACCTCTGGCCGGCGCCCGCGTTCTCTTGGCGGACGGCCGCCAGGTGATAACCGACGCCGCTGGTAACTACTCCTTCCGCGACCTTGAGGCCGGTATCTGGCAGGTGACTCTCGACCCGCAAACGGCCCCGTTTGCGCCGTTGCCACATCCGGAAGCTCTGGCGGATGGGTACCATCACCGCGTATCGGCTTGGGGACTGACCGTTAGCGACTTCCCGCTGCGCGCTCCGGCCGGGCTTATCAAGGCAATCCGCCGGACCAGCCTGGTCATGGGCCCGCTCCGCGTTGACAAGAGCTTGGTTCCGCTGGAAAGCGAGCGCTACCGGATAGTGCTGCACCTGCAAAGTAGCGAGGCGCTGCCCGAGCTGACCCTGCGTGATCCGCTGCCAGGTGGTGGCGAGAAGGTGTTCGAGTTCGCCACATTCGCGGGCGAAAAGACGATTACCTACGAGCTGGAGGGCAAAGCCGCACTTACCGACCCCGAGGTTCGCTGGAGGTATCCATGAAGCGCTTGCGGGTCGTTTTGATGTTGCTGGCCATCGTGCCCACTTTGGCTACAGCGGTCGGGCAGGTGGGCAATACTCCGCTGGTGGTTCCCGGTACCGAGCTGGGTTGGGAGAGCGCCAAGCTGGATTTGGTGCTGCGGGTCAAGGAGAAGACCCAGGTCAAACTGAGCGTCTTTTCGCCCGGCTTCGATCCCCAAGACTACCGTTCCCCGAACGAGCTGGGCGACGAGCGTTACGACAAGAGCAATACTCCCCTCAAGACGCTCATCCGTATTTTCGACGACAAAGGACAGGTCCGCCTGCGCCGCTGGTTCGGGATCGAGCCGCACCGCTGGCACAAGCTGGTGGACGGCGCTTTGGCCCCGGGCGACTACCTGATAAAGGTAGAGTTCTTTGGCAACGGCAAGAATGCCTTGGCTTTCAAGCTGGTGGCCGACCCGACCAAAGCCCTCTTGCAGGTGGCCCCAGGCACCATGCAAACCTACAACGTGCATGGCCAGAAGTGGCAGTTCCCCTTCTCGGTCGAAAAGCGCGACTGGTCGGCGCCGATTACGGTAGGCATCTACGACGGCGACGGCCCCGAGGAGCTGCTGGTGCGGGTGCAAAAGCCCGACGGATCGAGCCAAAGTTTGCCCACCCCAGGCAACGGCGCCTGGGTACGCTACCGCCTCGAGAAGGCCGGCGCTTACCGCTTCGGCTTCAGTCAGCCGAAAACAGCCAAACAGTACACCAACACCGTTGGTTTTCAGGTCTTCCTCGATCCGGTCAAGGTAAACGTCGTTGACGAGCAGGGCAATCCGGTTAAGGGTGCGG
>JALVWZ010000122.1 GCA_027023115.1 Thermaceae bacterium | reverse complement strand
TGGTCATGCCCGGTGACAACGTCGAGTTCGCCGTCGAACTCATCAAGCCCATCGCCCTCGAAGAAGGCCTCCGCTTCGCCATCCGCGAAGGCGGCCGTACCGTGGGTGCTGGGGTCGTGACCAAGATTCTGGAGTGAGGTGAGGGATGCCAAAGATTCGCATTAAGCTGCGCGGTTTTGACCACAAGAGCCTGGACGCTTCCGCGCGCAAGATCGTCGAGACGGCCCGGCGCAGCGGCGCCAAGGTGGCGGGGCCGGTGCCCCTCCCCACCCGGGTGCGCCGTTTCACCGTGTTGCGCGGCCCCTTCAAACACAAGGACAGCCGCGAGCACTTCGAGATCCGTACTCACAACCGTCTGGTCGACATCACCAACCCCAACAAGAAGACCATCGAGAGTCTGATGACCCTCGACCTGCCGACGGGGGTGGAGATCGAGATCAAGACGATGGGAGGTGGCCGGTGAAGGGCATCCTAGGAGCCAAAGTAGGCATGACCCAGATCTGGAAAGACGACCGCGCCGTCCCGGTTACGGTCATCCTGGCCGGTCCCTGCCCGGTGCTCCAGCGCAAGAGCCCCGAGAGCGACGGCTACGCCGCGGTGCAGCTCGGCTTTGCCCCGGTCAAGCCCAAGCGGGTCAACAAGCCCATGAAGGGTCACTTCGCCAAGTTCTCGGCCGAGCCGGTGCGCTACCTGCGCGAGATCCGCGACTTCGAGCCCGAGGGCGACGTGGTAACCGTCGAGATCTTCCAGCCCGGCGAGAAGGTCGACGTAACCGGCACCAGCAAGGGTCGCGGCAACGCCGGCGTCATGAAGCGCTGGAACTTTGCCGGCGCGCCCGCCTCGCACGGCGCTCACCGCGTTCACCGGCACCCGGGCTCGATAGGCCAGAACAAGACGCCGGGCCGGGTCTACAAGGGCCTCAAGATGGCCGGGCAGTACGGTAACGAGCGGGTGACCGTCCAGAACCTCGAGGTGGTCGAGGTGATCCCCGAAGAGAACCTGATTTTGGTCAAGGGCGCCGTCCCCGGTCCCAACGGCGGGCTGGTGGTGGTGCGCGAGACCTCGCGAGACAAGGGGGCGAAGTGATGTACAAGGTTCCCGTGATTGCCGCCGAAGGTGGTAAAAAGTCGCGCGAGCTGCCCCTGCCCGAGCACGTCAGTCAGCACGTTCTCTACGAGGTAGTGCGCTGGCAGCTGGCCAGCCGCCGGCGCGGTACCGCCGCCACCAAGACTCGCGGCGAGGTTAGCTACTCCACCCGCAAGCTCTTCCCCCAGAAGGGTTTGGGGCGGGCCCGCCACGGCAGCCGCGGCGCGAACATCTACGTGGGCGGCGGCGTGGTCTTTGGCCCCAAGCCGCGTGACTACGGCTACACCCTCCCCAAGAAGGTGCGCCGCAACGGGCTGGCGATGGCCCTGGCCGACCGCGCCCGCGAAGAGAAGCTGTTGGTGGTCGAGAAGTTCGCCGGAGTCGAGGGTAAGACCAAGCAGTTCGTGGAGTGGGCGGCGGCCCAGGGGCTGGACGGCTCCGAGCGCGTCACCCTGGTGAGCGCCGACGAGAACGTCCGCCGCGCCGCGCGCAACCTGCCTTGGGTCATCACCCTGGCGCCGGAGGGCGTGAACGTTTACGACATCCTGCGCTCCGACTGGCTGCTGCTCGACGAGGCGGCGCTGGCGGTGGCGCTGGAGCGCGCCGGCATTGGAGGTGAGGCGTGAAGACCCCGTACGACGTGATTCTGGAGCCGGTGCTCTCGGAAAAGGCCTACGGCGGTTACGCCGAAGGGCGCTACACCTTCTGGGTGCACCCCGACGCCTCCAAGACCGAGGTCAAGAACGCCGTTCAGCAGGCGTTCAAGGTCAAGGTCACGAGCGTCAACGTGATGTCCGTGCGCGGCAAGAAGAAGCGCATGGGCCGGTACGAAGGCAAACGCGCCGACCGCAAGAAAGCGGTCGTGACCGTGGCCCCGGGCCAGAAGATCGAGGCCCTGGAAGGGCTGATTTAGAGGTGAGCCATGGCGGTTAAGAAGTTCAGGCCCTACACTCCCACCCGTCGCTTCATGACGGTGGCGGACTTCTCGGAGATCACCAAGACCAAACCCGAGAAGTCGCTCACCGAGCCGCTGAAGAAGACGGGCGGGCGCAACAACCAGGGGCGCACCACAGTGCGCTTCCGCGGCGGCGGCCACAAGCGCCTCTACCGCATCATCGACTTCAAGCGGCGTGACAAGGCCGGCATCCCCGCCCGCGTCGCCGCCATCGAGTACGACCCCAACCGCTCGGCGCGGATCGCCCTGCTGTTCTACCGCGACGGCGAGAAGCGCTACATCATCGCTCCCGAGGGGCTCAAGCCGGACATGACCGTCCAGTCTGGTCCCGAGGCGCCGATTCAGGTGGGCAACGCCCTGCCGCTGCGCTTCATCCCCGTGGGTACGGTCGTGCACGCCATCGAGCTGGAGCCCGGCAAGGGCGCCCAGCTGGCGCGCTCGGCGGGCACCGGCGCGCAGATCCAGGGCCGTGAAGGCGACTACGTAGTGCTGCGGCTGCCCTCGGGCGAGCTGCGCCGCATCCACGCCGAGTGCTACGCCACCGTGGGCGTAGTTGGTAACGCCGATCACAAGAACATCGTCATCGGCAAGGCCGGCCGCACCCGCTGGCTGGGTCGCAAGCCGCACGTGCGCGGCTCGGCGATGAACCCGGTGGACCACCCGCACGGCGGTGGCGAGGGACGCGCCCCGCGCGGCCGCCCGCCCGCCTCGCCCTGGGGTTGGCAGACCAAGGGTCGCAAGACCCGCAAGAAGCGTAAGCCCTCTGACCGGTTCATCATCAGCCGGCGGAAGAAGAAGTAGCGAGGTGAAGTATGCCGCGTAGTCTGAAAAAAGGCGTATTCATCGATGACCACCTGCTCGAGAAGGTTGAGGCCATGAACGACGCCGGCGAGAAGAGGGTCATCAAAACCTGGAGCCGTCGCTCCACCATCGTTCCCGAGATGGTCGGGCACACCATCGCCGTTTACAACGGCAAGCATCACGTGCCCGTCTTCGTCACCGAGAACATGGTGGGTCACAAGCTGGGCGAGTTTGCCCCGACCCGCAACTACCGCGGGCACGGCAAGGACGTCAAGCAGGCCAAGAAGCGCTAGGAGGGCGGAAGTGGAAGCGAAAGCAGTTGCCAAATACATCCGCATGTCCCCGCGCAAGGTGCGGCTGGTGGCCGATCTGATCCGCGGCAAGAGCGCCGAGGAGGCCGACCAGATCCTCAAGTACACCAACCGCCGCGCCGCGGCGTCGGTGCGCAAGGTCCTGAAGAGCGCGGTGGCCAACGCCGTCAACAACCACGACCTGC
>JALVWZ010000121.1 GCA_027023115.1 Thermaceae bacterium | reverse complement strand
GGGCGGCTCTGGCCGGCGCGGGTCTGCTTGCCTGGCAGCCGGTGGCCGGCTTTGCCCTCATGTTGGCGGGAATATTCGGCCTGCACGCCCTCGGCGGGGCCGCCGCCGGGCGGTTGGGGGCCGGCTCGAGCGGGGCCTACGTGAGCGCCTACTACCTGGGCGGATCGCTGGCTGGGCTGACCTACCCTCTGTTCCTGAGGCTTCCTTTCGCCGTCAGCCTGGTTCTGGTGGCCGGGCTGCTGGGGCTCATGGCGCTGCTGCTGCCGGCGTTAGCCACCTCCAAAGCTGCGGGCGGGTGAAGACCGCCGGGTCGGTCGTCTGCCCCAGCACCCGCACCTCCCAGTGCAGGTGGGGGCCGGTCACTAGGCCGGTGGCGCCGACGTAACCCAGCAGGTCGCCTTTGCTCACGCGCTGGCCCTCCTCCACGACCCGCCCCGAGAGATGGTAATAGTTGCTGCAGATGCCCAGGCCGTGGCGCAGGATTACGGTATTACCGCGCACGTAGAGCTCGTCCGAGAGCGCCACCACGCCGGCGGCGGGAGCGTAAACTGGCGTTCCCTCTTTGCCGCGCAGGTCAATGCCGCCGTGCCAGCCGCCGGGCCGGCCGTTGTAGGTGCGGCGGGTGCCGAAGGCCGAGGTTTCTTCCACGTGATCGAGCGGCCAGCGCCAGGGACCCCTGCCGACCAGCTCCGGCGTCCAGGGGCCGCAGGCCGCCAGCAGCCGTTTCTTCTCGGCGCGGATCTTCTCGCGGTCCAAAAGGGCGTTCTTTTCCTCGCTGAGCGCGATGTTCTCGTGGCCGTAGCCGCCGCTCACCACCACCAGCTCGCCCCGCAGCTCCGGACCCACCAGCATGAAAGGGTGGGCACCCGGCCGGGTGTCTGCGGGCACCGGCACCAGAGCCACGCCGCGGGCGGCGGGAACCTTCAGGTTGAAGACCCGCACCGCGCTCACGCCGGCGGGCACGCGCAAGACGGCCACCCGCCCCTGCACCAGTGGCCAGGGCGTGACCGAAAGGCCCCAGGCGGCGGGCCAGGAAGGGCGGGTGCTCGGGATGACCAGTTTCTGGCCGACGCGGATCAGGTTGACGTTCGCGATGCCGTTGGCGGCGGCCAGCTCGCTGAGCGGCACCCCGTAGTTGTGGGCGATGCGATAGAGGGTCTCGCCCGGCCGCACCACGTGCACCGGCGCGGCCGCCAGCGCCAGGCCGAAGAGCAACGCAAGCCAGGCGAAGCGTTTCATTTTGCCGCCATCGTCTCGGGCATCAGCACCAGCACCGCGTGGCCCTTGGCCACCAGCTTTTCACCCGCGAACATCTCGGTGTCCACCACCACCTTGCGCTCTTTGACCTCGACTTTGTGGCCCACAAGCCGCAGCTCCACGCCCAGCGGCGTGGGGGCCAGGAAGTCTACCTCCAGGTGGGCGGTCACGAAGCGCGGCGCCTCCTCGCTGCCGGGTTCCTTGCCCTCGGCTTGCATCTTGAAGATCGCCGCCGAACCGGTGGAGTGGCAGTCGATCAGGCTGGCGATCAGGCCGCCGTAGACGTAGCCGGGAATGGCGGTGTGGTAGGGCTCGGGGGTAAAGCGGCTCTCGGTGAGCTCGCCAGCGGGGTAGGTCTTGAGGTGGTAGCCGTGGGGGTTGAGGCGTCCGCAGCCGTAGCAGTGGGCCACGTCGTCGGGGTAGGTGTCCTGTATGGCGATCCGCATACTTATAGGCTACCGCTCCCGCCGGGGCGGCGTGGCTCCGTTGCCGCGTAACGCGTGGAGCGCACCGGCTGCGCGGGGCACGAAGACGCGGCCTTTTGGCGGCGTGCTGGCGATTATCAGCGGACGCGGCGACCCGGCCGGCAAAGAACTACCGGCCGCTAAGCGGCCGGCGTAGGGATGTATTTATGAGGGCTGGTTACCACTCGAGGCTCATCAGTTCTTGGCGAATGCGCTGCTTTTGTTCCTCGTCCATGCTGGGCTGCTTTTCGTCATCGAACTCAATCTCGAAGAAGTTGTCTGAACCGCTAGTATCGTAATTTGCTGGCCGCATTTCCTCGCGCTCCATCTTTGGCCTCCTTCTCTATCATTAGGCTAATGAAAACGGCGCCGTGCAAACACCCCTAAATGGGTGCCCCCAAATGGGGGTAACGTCCCGTCTAGAGCGGTATCATTCCCGAATATATAGCTACTGCTAACTGCGCATGAGCATAGCAATATAATTGCCTCCTACCGCTAATAATTTAATGGTACACTTTTCGTTAGCAAATAGGGACTTATATACCTATGCGAGAAAAGGCGCGTGCTAGGATTTTGGGGAACCTTTAGGAGGCGATTATATTGATTAGGAAAATCGGTTTTCTCGTGGTAGTTTCTCTACTCGCCCTGGCCCTCTTCGGCTGCGGCAGCAAGGCACCCGCTGGTAACGCCACCCTCACCGGGAGCGTGATAGACGCTCAGAGCGGCGACCCGGTGGCAGGCGCCACCGTTTGTCTGGTATGGCAGGGGCAACCCGCCGTATGTGTTCAGAGCGCGGGCGATGGTGCTTACGTGCTCGAGCACCTCCCCGCCGGTGAGCAGACGATCCGCATTTCTGCTTCCGGTCACATTACCTACGAGATCAACATCGTCCTGGTAGACGGCGAGACCACCACCCGCACCTTGTCGCCCTCGCCAAACCTGGGCAACGGTCAGTGGCGCATCGTCCTCACCTGGGGCGAGAACCCGCGCGACCTCGACTCTCACACCTGGGTGCCCGACGGCGGCAGCTACGACGAGGTCTATTACAGCCAAAAGGGCAACTGCGCCGCCGCTCCCGATACCTGCCTCGACGTAGACGACACCACCAGCTACGGCCCCGAAACCACTACCATCATGCAAATGCACTCCGGTACCTACCGCTACGCCATTCACTGGTATGCTGGCACCGGCAGCTGGGCAGCTTCGGGAGCCACCGTCCAGGTCTACAACTCCAGCGGTATGGTGCGCGAGTTCCACGCCCCGGACGACACCACCTATACCAACAAGAGCTGGTGGTACATCTTCGACCTCGACAGCAGCGGCAATATCACCGTACATAACACCGTCTCCAACGACCCTCCCTTACCCTCCAGCGTTTCCGTGACCACGGCCGCAAAGTAGCCCTACCGGTCGAACCCGGCGCTACCGGTGGTGGCGCCGGGTTTTTAATGTAGGCGGTTCGAACCCCCTACACCAATGGCCCCTCAGACACATCGACCCCAGTGTCCCCGGACAAACACATCTGAGACACCCTGACCCATAAAAATAAGGGGGACCGACACTAGAAGGGAGGTCCCCCAAGTGCAGCTTACAACGGTTGGCAAGGAGATATGGAGAGCGGCAAGAAAGG
>JALVWZ010000120.1 GCA_027023115.1 Thermaceae bacterium | reverse complement strand
TGAGCGGTGACTTCAACGGCGCGGACGACTCCTTCATGGGCCGGCGGATCCCCGACCCGGAACACGGCCAGTTCGTGGCCCGGGTGGACGACGGCGAGCTGACCTGGGTCAGGTGGATCGGGCATGACGAACCGGCCATAAATGCCGAACACGAGGGGCACTCCTTCTACGCTGACGTTCCCATCGCCTACGACGCCGCGCACGACGAGCTCTTCGCCGGCGTCAACGAGTACCTGATCTGCCTGGACGCCGCCAGCGGCGAGACCAAGTGGGCCGTGACCTACAACAAGATCGTCAACGGCGGCGACTTCGAATTTAGCGACTGGAACACCACCTACAACCCGCAGCTCTTCAAGCAGCTCTTCGTGATACACGGCAAGCTGATCGCGGTCCTGACCTCGGTGCAGGGACGGAACCCGGATGGCACCTCTACGCCCATGGCCCGCTACCGGCCGCTGGTGCTGCGGTTCGACCGGAGGGAGGGGCGCTAGTTTTAGGGTTCGAACACGTTGTTCACGCTACCTCCATCGCCACGAGCATCTTCCCCCGTCACCCAGGCGAAAGCCGGGGCCGGGACCGAGCCAGTAGTCGGGGTTCGGGCGCTGCTTAGTCACCGTTGTAGCCTGTTCGTCACCATTGTTTCTTGAAGACTCCACGAGCGACGGGGAGTGCGCCGGTCTGAACTGGCTCGCTTGGCTGGAATGACGAAACGGCGGCATGTGGCTTGTGGCTCGTGGCCCGTGGTTTGTGGCTCAAAGACGACACAGCGCCCGCGGCTTGCAGCTTGCATCAGATGAAACCCCTCCCCTTCGGGGAGGGCCGGGGTGGGGTTTTGGAGCCGCAAGTGGCTCGTGGCTCGTGGGAAAACCGCGATGCGTCGCCATGCACACTTCTAATGCGACTTGCCCACCTCCTACACCCCACCTCCTACAACCTAGCCACCACGCACCGCCCCTCCCGGGCTCTGTGAACAACGTATTGAGAAGTTGCAGTTAGGCCAGGATTAAGTCAATGGTCGTGGTAAGGCCTTTGTGCCGTCATGGTCGCTCCAATAACCTTCACGGATAGCGGGAAGGTATCGCCCACACTCCGGCAATGCCGGGAACTACGGCAGCTCTAGCGTCCGTAGCGTCTGCGGGCCGTCGGGTTCGTCTTCCTGCTGCTCCCAGGTGCGGTAGACGAGTGTATGGGCGCTGGCAAAGTAAAAGCTCTCGCCCGCCAGCGGCTCGCAACCGTCCAGTCCGCATACGGGCTTGAGGCGCAGGTCGTAGGCGCCGACCGCGCTCAATCGCCCTTCAGGACTAAGCTGAAAAACGTAAGTGCGGTAATAGAGCGGGTTGGCGCGGTCGCCCGGGGCGAAGGCGAAGCGGGTGGGGTTTTCCGACCAGGTATAGCCGAGGGCGTCCATCTCGGCGGGGGGCAGCTCGACCTCGTCGGTCTCGGCTCGCTCGGCCAGGTCGTAGACGTGAATCGTCTCCACGCCGTCAGCATCGAAAAGCGGGTAGAGCAAGAAGCGGCCGCCGGGGGCCAGGTCCACGCCGTAGGCGCAGTAAAGGGCCGCCTGGACCTCGAAGGGCAGGTCCACGGCGGCGCCGGCTGCGTCCGCGACTTTGTAGCTGGACAGTTCTTCTGCGCAAGGCTCCGCCAGCAACCGGTAACCCCCTTGTGCGTTGGCCAGGGCGAGCGTGGCCACGAGCAGCGCGGCCGTAAGTGTTCTAGCAGGTAACGTAGGCACGTTCCTTACTCTAAGCGTCCGGCCACGTCGGTGTGGGCACGCAAAGAAGTTAGCCCTGGCATTCTCGTTGGTCGGGACCGGCTGAAGGTGCCGCCGGGGGAGCAACGAACGTCACGCCGACCAGCTTTGTGCAGACGCAGGAGACGAATCCAAAAATCGGTTGTGGGTGGGCTGGGTTGCGATCCTACCAGTCGAGCGGCTGGTTGCCTGGCCCGAAGAACCCGCCCGTCGGACCGTCGGGGCCGAGGGTGGCCAACCAGATGATGGGCGCCGCGCCTTCCTCGGGAGTTCCCGGAGCCGCCGGGCCGCCCATGCGGGTGCGCACCCAGCCCGGATGGGCCGAGTTGACGCGCACGCCGCGCGGCTTGAGCTCGGCCGCCAGCACCCGGGTGATCATGTTGAGCGCCGCCTTCGAGCTGCGGTAAGCCAGGTATCCGGGGCCGGCGTAGGCCAGTTGCCCCATGATGGAGGAAACGTTGACGACGTTCCCACCTCCGCTGGCTACGATTAGCGGCGCGAAGGCCTGCGCCACCCGCAGCGCGCCGTAGACGTTGACCTCGTAGGTGGCGTGCACCGTTTCCACCGGCACCTCGAGCCCGGGCACCCCCTCGTCGAGCAGCACCCCGGCGTTGTTCACCAGCGAGTCCAGCCGCCCGTAGCGGTCCCGGGCCACGGCCAGCGCGGCGTTGACGCTGGCGGCGTCGGTTACGTCGATTTGCACGGGCTCCACCGCAAGCCCTGCCGCGCCCAGCCGGGCGGCCGCCTCTTCTCCGGCGGCGGCGTCGCGTGCACCCAGCAAGGCCAGGTAACCGCGTTCGGCCAGGCCCCGCACCACCTCGAAGCCAATGCCCCGGTTAGCTCCGGTAACCAACGCTACGGGCTTTTCCATAGGCTCAGTTTAGCCGCTGGCGGCTTTTGACGTACGAAACGCTTACATATAACGACTGATTCGCACCGCCACCCCGTGAAAAACCGCCTGCCGGCCGGCGTCGGTCAGCCGCTCCGGGGTGAGGGCATTGGCCGGCAGGCCGTCGGGGGCGGCCTCCGCCGGCCAGGTCCCTTCCAGCACCAGCACGCCCGGCTGGGTGCGCCCGCTCACCCGCAGGCGCCGCTTGACACGGCCTACCTCGCTCTCGAGCAAAACGTAGCCGCCGCTCTCCAGCCCTTCCCGCGCGGCGTCGGCGGGGTGTATCCAGACCTCCGGCTCACCGCCGGCGGCGGCACGCAGGCTCTCCAGAGGCGCGTAGATGCTGCCCAGAAAGTAGTGCTGCGGCGGGGTCATGAGCAGGTAGGGGAACTCGGCCGTGGTACTGGGAGTTATCACCTTGGGCGGCGGACCGAAGCGCACCCGGCCGCTGGGGGTATTGGCTCCGGCGGCGTGGGGGGTGAAGGGCTGAGGCAGGTTCAGCTTGAGGCTGCCGGCTTCGCGCAGGCGCTCGAAGGTGACGCTTTGCAGGTGGGGGTGATCGCTGTTCAAAAGCTCGCGGGCCAGCTCTTCGCCGCTTGCGAAGAGTTCGGACGCGTCCAGGCCCAGCCGGCGCGCCAGCTCGGCGAAGACCCAGCGGTTGGGGCGGGTCTCGCCCGCCGGCTCCAGCACCGCCTGGCTCCAGTGCAGCCAGTAGTTGCCGTAGCTGGTGTAGAGGTCGGAGTGCTCCAAAAAGGTGGTGGCCGGCAGCAGCCAGTCGGCGTAACGGGCCGTTTCGCTAAGGGCGTTTTCGAGGACGACCGTGAACAGGTCCTCGCGCTCCAGGCCCACCCGCACCCGCGCCGAGTCGGGGGTGCTGATCGCGGGGTTGGCGTTGAAGACGAAGAGGGCGCGCAAGGGCGGGTCCCAGCGGGTGAGGGCGCTGGCGAACTCGCTTTGGTTGACCGTGCGCACGGTGGGGTTGGGGCGGAAGTAGCCGTTAGCCGGGGTGTTTTGCCGCAACCAGTGGGCGCCCTCGAGCCGTTCCTTGTTGAGGTGGAAAGCGCCGCTGGTGCTCAACAGCGCCCCGCCGGCAGGGTGCTTCCAAGCGCCGGTGAGGGCCGGCAGGAGAATTACCGCCCGCAGCGCGTCCGCACCGCCGGGCTGGCGGGTCATCCCGTAACCGACACGGACGAAGCCGGGCCGGGCCCGCCCGAAGCGGCGCGCCAGCTCGACTATCGTATCCGCGTCAACACCGGTGACCCGCTCCGCCCGCGCTGGCGTCCAGGATTCGGCCGCGGCGCGGAACTCCGCGACCCCTTCGGCGTGGTCGTTCAGGTAGTCTTCGTCCACCAGCCCTTCGGCGAAGAGGACTCGCGCCACCGCGTAGGCCAGGGCGGCGTCGCTGCCCGGGCGAATCTTCAGGTGACGGTCGGCGAAGCGGCTGGTGCGGTTTTCGTAGGGGTCCACGTGCCAGATAGCGGCACCCCGCCTGCGCGCCTCCTTGAGAAACGGCGTTAGGTGGGCGTTGGTCGAAAGGGGGTTGGCTCCCCAGATGACGATGAACCCGGCCGCACCGACGTTCTCGGGGTCGGTGCCGGTCTTGTGGGGGCCGTAGGCGGCTTCCCAGGCTTCACCGCCGGCGCTGGCGCAGATAGTCTCGTCGAGCTCGCAAGCACCGATGGCACGGAAGAAAGCCACCGGCGCCCGCCCCTGCAACAGACCGGTGGTGCCGGCGTAGTGGTAGCGGGCCACCGCCTCGCCGCCGTACTCGTCGAGGACGCGCTTCAGGCGACCGGCTATCTCGTCCAGCGCCTCGTCCCAGCTCGCCCGCTCGAAGCGACCCGCGCCCTTAGGGCCCACGCGGCGCATGGGGTAGAGCGGCCGGTCTGGGTGGTGCTGGCGCTCGGGCCAGCGGTTCGTCTTGGCGCAGGCGAAGCCGCGGCTGATGGGGTGGTTCGGGTCGCCGGCCACCCGGACCACGCGCCCTTCCCGAACCGTCACCAGCAAGCGGCAGCGGTCGGGACAGTCGAGCGGGCAGGTAACGCCGTGGGTCATAAGTGGCATTGTACCGGTGGAACGCCCGTTACAATGGGCGCAAGCTGGGGAGGATGTCAACGTGAATCACAAACCCCTACTGCTGCCGCTGCTCGACGAAGCGCTAAAGCGCGGGCCGCTGGAGCCGGCCGACGTAGCCGCGGCCGCCCGGGCCACGGGTCTGCCGGCGGCTGCCGCCTGGGAGGCGGTGCGCTTCTACCCGCGCTACGCGGCAACCGGCGAGCGCTGGCTGCTGGTTGACGAACCGGTGGTGCGCAGCCGTAACTTCGATAGCCTCCTGAACGCGCTGGAGCGGGTGGCGCTGGCGGCCGGCGTGGAATCCGGAACCGTCTACAGCTACGGCCTCGAGGCGCTCGGGCCAGCGCTGGTGGTGGAGCAGGGCGCCGAGCGCCGCGTCTACGCACCGGTGGACGAAGCCAGCCTGGAACGCCTGGCCGCGGGCGCAGAGCCGGGGCCCGCAGCCGGGCTGCTGCCGCGCGAACTGGCCGGCGGCGGCTGGCTGCTGGAAGACCCGCCCCCACCGCCGCAGTTTCCGGGTGCGGGAGAGCTTATAGCCAGCGCCCGCGCCGCCGGATTGCGCGGCCTCGGCGGGGCCCACTTCCCCGTCTGGCGCAAGCTGGAAGCCGTGCGCGCCCAGGACGCTGCGGAAAAGTACGTGGTGGTCAACGGCGACGAGTCGGAACCCGGCAACTTCAAAGACCGCTGGCTGATGGAGCACAACCCGCGCCTGGTCTGGACCGGCGCGGCGCTGGCGGCGCGGGCGGTGGGGGCTTCCGAGATCGTCTTCTACGTGCGCGGCGAGTACGAGGGGGCGCTGGAGCGGGTGGAGGCGGCGCGGCGCGAGCTGGCGGCGAGCGGCTACCTTGACGGGCTCGAGACCAGCACCTTCCGCGGCGGCGGGCTTTACATCTGCGGCGAGGAGAGCGCCCTTTTGGAGAGCATCGAGGGCAAGCGGGCCGAGCCGCGCCTCAAGCCCCCCTACCCCGCCGAGGCAGGGCTGTTCGGCAAGCCGACGCTGGTGAACAACGTCGAGACCCTGGCTCACCTGGCCCTGGTCGCCAGCCACGGCGCCGACGCCTACCGCGAGCGGCGGCCCAAGCTGTTTTCCATCTCCGGCGACGTGGCCAAGCCGGGCGTTTACGAGCTGGCGCTGGGCACCACCCTGGAAGAGGCGCTGGCGGCCGCCGGCGCCGGCAGGGCGCGGGCGGTGCTGCTGGGCGGCGCGGCGGGAACCTTCCTGAAGCTGCCCGACGCCGCCGGGCTGCCGCTGGACTTCGAAGCGCCCCGGGCGCAGGGCGACTCGATTGGCCCCGGGGCGTTGATGGTCTTCGACGAAACCCGCGACCTCTGGGCGGTGGCCGAGGGGGTGAGCGCCTTCTTCGCCCACGAGTCGTGCGGCAAGTGCTTCCCGTGCAGCCTGGGAACGCCCCATCTGCACCGTCTGGTCTGGAACTGGCGACGCGGCCAGCGGCGGCCCGAGCTGCTGCACGAGCTGGCGCAGGCGCTCGAGCAGGGCAGCCTCTGCGGCCTGGGTCAGGCCGCCCCTTGGGCGGTGCGAAGCCTGCTCGAGCGCTTCGTGGAGGTGAACCGATGAGCCGGGTGGCGGTCGTCATTGACGGCCTGCTGGTGCAGGCCGAGCCCGACTGGACGGTGCTCGAGGCGGCCCGCAGCGCGGGCGTGGAAATACCCACCCTCTGCCACCACGAACGGACCGGCACCGAAGGCATTTGCCGGCTGTGCATGGTCGAGGTGGCGGGCCGGATGGAACCCGCCTGCGCTACCCGGGTGCGGCCGGGAATGGTGGTTAACACGCGCGGCGCGGCGGTGGAGCAACTGCGGCGGACGGTGCTCGAGCTGGTGGCGCTGGAAACCAACGTGGAGTACGACGACGAGCTGTCTGGCTGGATGGAAGAGTACGGTGCCGACCCGACGCGCTGGGGCGAACCGCTGGCGGGCCGCCGCCAGCGAAAGCCACTGGCCGACAACCCGTTTTTCGTGCGCGAGTACGACAAGTGCTACAACTGCCGCCGCTGTCTGGACGCCTGCGGCGAGGGTATTCAGGGGGTCTGGGCGCTGGCCTTCACCGGTCGCGGAGCCGAAGCCGGGGTGACCACCACCTTCGACCTGGAGCTGGCCGAAGCGGGCTGCATCTTCTGCGGCAACTGCGTGGAGGTCTGCCCGACGGGGGCGTTGGTGCCGCTCGAAGAGCTAAGGGCTGCCAAGGGAGGACCGTCGTGAGCGTAAGCGTTTGCGGGGCGCGGGAAGTGGGGTGTGGGATGTGGGAAGTGGGATGTGGGGTAGGCAACGAAGCGTGGGGTGGGGGGAGCCTATACCTACCTCCCACCTCCTACCTCCCACCTCCTAGCCGGAGGCTCTCATGACCCCGCCCCTGCGCCTCGAGCCCGACCGCGTGGTGAGCACCGTTTGCCCGTATTGCGGCGTCGGCTGCCGGGTGGACCTCTACGTCAAGAACGAACGGGTCTACCGGGTAATGGCCCACGGCGGCCCGCCCAACTACGGCGCCCTTTGCGTCAAGGGGCGCTTCGGGCTGGGCTTTTTGCACCATCCCGACCGCCTGACCACGCCGCTCATTCGCCGCCGTAAGGGGGGCGAGCTCGAGCCCGTCGGCTGGCGCGAGGCCCTCGACTTCGCCGCCGAGCGGCTGGCGTGGGTAGCGGCCAAACACGGGCCCGACTCGCTCTACTTCATCTCCAGCGCCAAGGCGACCAACGAGGCCAACTACCTGATGCAAAAGCTGGCCCGCGCCGCCGTCGGCACCCACAACGTCGACCACTGCGCCCGCCTCTGCCACTCAAGCTCCACCGCCGCCCTCTCGCGCTCACTGGGCTCGGCGGCAATGAGCAACACCATCGAAGAAATCCCGCTTTCCGACGTGATCTTGGTGACCGGATCGAACACCGTCGAAACCCACCCGGTGATCGGGGCGATGATCAAGAAAGCCGCCCGCAACGGAGCTTATTTGATAGTCGCCGACCCGCGCCGCGTCGGCCTGGCCGAGAGCGCCCACCTCTGGCTGCGGCTCAAACCCGGCAGCGACCCGGTTCTCTTCGGGGCCATGGCCCGCTGGCTGGTGGAGTCGGGCCATTACGACCGCGCGTTCGTGGAAGAGCGCGCCGAGGGGTTCGACGAGTGGTGGGCCAGCGTGCGGGAATACACCCTCGAGTTCGCCGAAAGCGCCACCGGCGTGCCCGCCGAGAAGATCCGCGCCGCCGCCGAGCGCTACGCCGCCGCCGGCGCCGCCGCCATCTACTGGGCGATGGGCATCACCCAGCACAGCCACGGGGTGGCCAACGTACAGGCGCTGGTCAACCTGGCGGTGCTGGCCGGGCAGCTCGGCAAGCCCGGCTCCGGCCTGAACCCGCTGCGCGGTCAGAACAACGTCCAGGGCGCGGGCGACATGGGGGCGCTGCCGAACGTCTACCCCGGTTACCAGCCGACCGCGAACGCCGCGGTGCGCGAGCGCTGGGGCCGGCTCTGGGGAACGCCGCAACCGGAAACGGCCGGGATCACCATGACCGAGGCCCTCGAAAGCATCGGTCGCCCCGGCGGGGTGCGCGCCGTCTACCTGATGGGCGAGGACCCGGTAACCTCCGAGCCCTACCAGGAGCACGTTCGCGCGGCGCTGGCGCAACTCGACTTCCTGGTGGTCCAGGACATCCTCAAGAACGAGACCTACCCCTACGCCGACGTGGTGCTGCCGGCGGCCTCGTTCGCCGAGAAAAACGGCACCTTCACCAATACCGACCGGCGGGTGCAGCTCCTGCGGCCGGTCTTCGAGCCGCCCGGCCGGGCCCGGCCCGACGTTTGGATCCTGGCGCGGATGGGAACGCGGCTGGCGCGGCTGCTGAACCGCGGCAGCGCGGCCAGCTGGGAATACCCGAACGCCGCCGCCGTCTGGGAGGAGGTGCGACGGGCGGCTCCCGAAATGTTCGGCGGCATCAGCCACGCCCGCCTCGAGCACGAAAACCTGCGCTGGCCCTGCGCCAGCGAAAGCTCCCCTGGCGTCAGCGTCCTCTTTACTGATGGCTTTGCCACCCCCAGCGGCAGGGCGCGGCTGCTGCCCGCGCCCTGGAACCCGCCGGCGGAGCAACCGGGCGGCGAGTACCCGCTCTTGCTCTCCACCGGCCGGGTGCTCTACCACTGGCACGGCGGCGCCCTCAGCCGCCGCAGCGCCCTCAGCGAGGCCTACCCGACCCTCAAGGTCGAGGTAAACCCGGCCGACGCGGAGCGCTACGGCGTGCGCGACGGCGCGGCGGTCTGGCTGGTCAGCCGGCGCGGGCGCATTCGGGCCGTCGCCTGGGTAACAGAGCGCGCTCCGGAAGGGGTCGTCTTCGCGCCCATCCACTTCGCCGAAGAGGCGGCCAACCGCCTCACCAACAACGCCTACGACCCGGTTTCGAAGATTCCGGAGTACAAGGCGGCAGCCGTCAGGCTCGAGCCCGCCTAGCTGGTAAGATGTAGCCAATATGGTATCGATCGACTTATCGGGCAAGAAGGCGCTGGTGATGGGCGTCGCCAATCAGCGCTCCATCGCCTTCGCCACCGCCCAAAAACTGCACGAGGCCGGCGCCGAGCTGGCCATCACCTATCAAGGCGACCGCGTCAAGCCGCTGGTGGAAAAGGCGACCGCGCACATGCCCAACATTCGCCTCTACGAGCTCGACGTGACCAACGAAGAGCACCTGCGCGAGGTCATGGCCGACCTGGGCGAAAACTGGGGCGGCATAGACTACATCGTCCATTCGATCGCCTTCGCCCCGCGGCGGGCCATGGAAGGTCGTTACATCGAGACCACCAAAGAAGACTGGCTGCTGGCCATGGAAATCTCGGCCTACAGCCTGGTGGCGGTGGCCCGCGAGGCCGAGCCCTACTGGAACGAGGGCGGCGGCATGGTCACCTTCAGCTACTACGCCGCCGAGAAGGTGGTGCCCCGCTACAACGTGATGGGCATCGCCAAGAGCGCCCTCGAGGCCAGCGTGCGCATGCTGGCCTACGAACTCGGCCCCAAGGGCAAGCGCGTCAACGCCGTTTCCGCCGGCGCTTTGCGCACCCTCTCGGCCCGCGGCATCCCCGGCTTTACCCTGCTGTGGGACCACGTCAACGCCATTGCCCCCCTCAAGCGGCCGGTTACCCACGAGGAGGTCGCCCAGGCAGCGGTCTTCCTGCTCAGCCCGCTGGCCGGCGGCATTACCGGCGAGACCCTCTACGTAGACTCGGGCTATCACATCGTCGGCATCGGCCTCAGCGAAGAAGCCTGAAGCCCGCCCTCCCGGACCGCCTGCGGGCGGTCTTTTTTGAAGCGGTAGACCGGACGCCGCTACGGCCCGCCAACCTCCATGCCGTCGTGAGCGAAGCTCACCCAGTCGCCCGCCCGCGCCGCCACTGCGTCCAGCTCTTCCGGGGTCATGCCGACGCTCTCGTAAACGTGGGTAAACACCAGCCGCCGCGTCCTGCCCCGCCACAGCGCGACTGCCTCGTCGAAGGTGTAGAACTTGCTCCAGGCTTCGTGCTCCGGCGGCAGCGGAAAGGGCAGCGCCTCCAGCGGCGGAATCGGCATCTGCACCACCACCCAGTCGAACTCGCCCGTGGGCGGCGGCAGAAAGCGGACGTGGTCGGGAGCGTAGAGGCCGCGTCCGCCGGCGCTCTCGAACGCGTAGGCAAAGACCGGCTCGTCCATCCGGTGAGCCAGGGCGGTTAACTTCAGGCCGCCATCCAGTTCCTGCGGCTCGCCGGGCGCGATCAGGCGCAGATCCAGGTAGCCGGAGCCCACCAGGTGCTCCAGCGGGTAACGGGCGGCGAAGGCCTGATAGAGCGGCTCGGGCATCAGCCCCAGCACCGGCCGGCCGGCCGACTGGGCCAAGAACTGCACCACCCGATTGCCGGCGGCGTGGTCCGGGTGGGCGTGGGTCCACAGCAAAACGCGCGCCGCCAGACCGCGGTCTGCGAGCTGCTGGTTCGACTCCTCGGGGGTGTCTACCAGCAACCCGTACTCGGGCAGGTAGAGGCTGGGCCCCGTACGCCGCACCCGCCCGCCCTCCGCCCGGGCCCGCCGGCACAAGCGGCAGTTACAGCCGGCCTTGGGGGTCGGCTGCGATCCGGCGCTTCCCAGCACCAGCGCACGCATGTGCTTAGCTTACTCGGCGGGGCGAACCTTGTTGCGCTCGAGCAGCTTGTGCAGGTAGTAGCGCACCTGGTCAAGGGGCAGGCGCAGCTCGGCGGCTATCTCACGGGCACTGGCCCCGCCATCGCGGTCCAGCAGCTCGCCAGCAGCACGCAAGAAGAGGCTGCCTTCGACGTTGGCCAGCTTGGTAAGCCTGAACCGCAAGTCCGGGTCCGGCAAAACATCCATGTGGCGCAACCGCTCGTCGGCTTGGGTGAACACCGAGAGCAGAATCTTGTCGAGCGGCCAGTTGAGCGGCGGTTTACAGGGCGTACGGAAAGGGCGGGCGGCAAACTCGAAGGCGCCTTCTTTGGCGGTGGCCAGCTCGGCTACGAGCGCCTTTGCCTGCAGCGGGTCGAGAAAAACGCCGTTCATCCTGACGCAACGCAGTTTTCTTCGTTTGATATACATCTGCGCCGAACGCTTACGCGGCAACTGCCACAACTCCAGCAAGCCTTCCATATGTGATACCAATCCTATTAGCTGCCCAAATCCAATATCCCTAAGATTACCGCTGAGCTCCATACACCCACCTCACTGTTTGTTAATGATTATAAAACGCTCAAGCAACCGACTTGCTCTGCGCGGCCACAAGCGTGGGCGTTCCACCCGCCTATCTGCTCCAGAAAAAGACGGTGACTGGCGGGCGCAAGGCCCGCCAGTCAGTCGCTAGCGGGGCTGCCCCGGCTTACGTTAGTTTCTCACGGTAAACAAGCGCCTCAGCGACGTGCGCCTCCTCCACCGCCGCCGCACCGGCCAGGTCGGCGATGGTGCGGGCCACCCGCTGCACCTTGTCGTAGCTGCGACCGGTAAGCGCCAGTTTGCGGGCGGCGGTGGCCAAGAGGCCGCGGGCGCCCGCAGAGAGCTCGAGCGCCTCCGCCAGCTCCCGCCCCACCAGCTCGCCGTTGGGCTTGCCCTGGCGGGCGTTCATCCGCTCGCGTGCAGCCAGCACCCGCTCCCGCACCACGGCAGTGGGTTCGCCCTCGGGGGCGCGGGAAAGTTCGGCGGCGGTCAGCCGTGGTACGCTCACCACCAGGTCGAAGCGGTCGAGCAAGGGCCCGGAAATGCGGCCGATATAGCGTTGGCGGGCGGTCAGCGAGCAGGTGCAGGCGTGCTCCGGGTCGCCGTACCAGCCGCAGGGGCAGGGGTTCATGGCCGCCACCAGCAAAAAGCGGGCCGGAAAGGTAAAGCTCGCCCTGGCGCGGCTGACCGTCACCACGCCGTCCTCCAATGGCTGGCGCAACACCTCCAGCGTCCGCCGCGGGAACTCGGGCAGTTCGTCCAAAAAGAGCACGCCCCGATGGGCCAGGCTGATCTCCCCCGGCTTGGGTACCGCCCCGCCACCGATCAGGCCGGCGTCGGAGGTGGTGTGGTGCGGAGCGCGAAACGGCGGCTGCTGCACCAAACCGCGCATCAAGCGGCCGGCGGCGGCGTGAATGCGGGTTACCTCCAGCGCCTCGGCGCGCGCCAGTGGCGGCAGCAGGTAGGGCAGGCGGCGGGCCAGCATGGTCTTGCCCGAACCCGGGGTGCCCACCATCAACAGGTGATGAAAGCCGGCGGCGGCGATCTCCACCGCCCGCTTGGCCTTGGCCTGGCCCTTGACGTCGGCCAGGTCCAGGGTCTCCTCCAGCAGCTCGGCGGGGTCGGGCGGCCTTACCGGCTCCAGTTCTCTGTCGCCCAGCAAAAAGGCGGTCGCCTCGCTGAGGCTGCGGGGAGCGTAGACCTCGAGCCCCTCGATGACGCTCGCCTCTTCGGCCGACCCCGGCGGCAGCAATAGCCGGGTGCGTTCACCGGCGAGCGCCCCCAGTGCCAGGTTGATGGCCCCACTAATGGGCCGCAGCGAGCCGTCGAGGGCCAGTTCACCGGCCACCGCCCAGCCCTCGAGGTTTTCCGGGGGAATGACCCCCTGCGCCGCCAGCAGCGCCAGCGCAATCGGCAGGTCGTAGAGTGGTCCCTCCTTGCGCAGCTCGGCCGGGGCCAGGTTGACCACGATCCGCATCTGCGGGTAGGGAAAGCCGCTGTTCTTGAGGGCCGCCCGCACGCGGTCGCGCGATTCGTTGACCGCCGCGTCGGGGAGCCCCACCACGGTAAAACCGGGAAAGCCGGGCGAAACGTCGGCCTCCACCACGACGGGCAGAGCGTCGAGGCCATGCAGGGTAAACGAGTGCGCCCGCGCCAACATTATGGCGCCATTTTAACCGCTGGCGGACCTGCTCCCGGGTTTTTCGCCGTCAAGCCAGGGAGCCCGCAGCACTCGCGGCGGAAAAATGCGCGGCAGCAACAGGTCGGCGCCGTAAACCATCACCAGCAGGGCGACGAGCTCGGAGATTCTACCGCCAGCGAACAGACCCCACCTACGCGCCTGGTCCAGCAGCCAGACCAGCACCAGCGGGAACAGTATGCCCACCAGCCAACCGTGCTTTTGCACCTCCACCCCGGGCGGCGGGGTTATCGGCCCGCGGCTGCCCGGGCGGCTCAGGGCTCTTTGGATCTCCTTGACGTAGCGCCAGTCGGGCAGACCCAGGTCGGGCCGCAGCTCGCGCAGGCAGTCCCAAAACTCGTCCCACCCCGCCAGTGTCAGCGGCAACAGCCACGCCTCCGAACCCAGGCACATACGCAATGACAGCGACCAGGAGGAGAGCAGACTCTGCTTGCTCCAATCGAGCCCCACCTCGCTGAGCGCGCTCAGCTTGCGGCAGTCGGAGCCCCGGCAAACCCACAGCGCCGATATCTCGTAGCTTTGGCCAGGCCTTACGTCTATGGCGACGAAGAAGAGCGACGGTGCAAAGAGTAGAAGCAACGCCGCCGGGTAGATTTGGTTCGGGTCCTTCAGAAACAGCCAGCCGCCAAAGACAAAGCTTGCCAGTGCGCCGGCGAAGAACCCCAACCGTTGCGGCGCGCTGAGCTGCTCCTTGACCGCGCGGGCGCAGGGCCGGCCGGGGGTTTGCTGGGTCTGGGGAGCGG
>JALVWZ010000119.1 GCA_027023115.1 Thermaceae bacterium | reverse complement strand
GACTACTACAACCGACAAAGGCCTCACCGCTCCCTGAACGGCCTGGCTCCCTTGGAGTTCCTGGCTATGATGCAAGGGGAGTCGGTCCCCGAGGGTGGGGAGTCTCAGATGTAGTGGCCAATTACACGCCCTTCCCATAACGCTAACAACCGTCTATAATCGTTAAGGCGTGTTTTCGGGCTGCTGCGGGCAGGGAGGCGTCCTGCGGCTAAAGGCTCGAGAACAAAGCCAAACGCCCACCTCAACGCCTCCCGGAAGAGGGAAACATGGCATGTAACATCAGCATCAAGGAACTGCTCGAGGCCGGGGTCCACTTTGGTCACGAAACCAAGCGCTGGAACCCCAAGATGAAGCGCTTCATCTACGCTGAACGCAACGGCATCTTCATCATCGACTTGCAAAAGACGCTCGTCGAGATGCAACGCTCTTGCGCTTACGTTGAGGATCTGGCAGCCCGCGGCGGCGTCATCCTTTACGTGGGCACCAAGAAGCAAGCCCAGGAAATCATCCAGATCGAGGCCGACCGGGTAGGCATGCCCTACGTCAACCAGCGCTGGCTGGGCGGCATGCTGACCAACTTCAAGACCATCAGCGCCCGCGTCAAGCGCCTCGAAGAGCTGGAAAAGCTGTTCGAATCGGAGGACATCAACGAGCGCCCCAAGAAGGAACAGGTGCGCCTGCAGCACGAGCTGGAGCGCCTGCGCAAGTACCTGGGCGGCTTCCGGCGGCTCTCGCGCCTGCCCGATGCCCTCTACGTGGTAGACCCGGCTAAAGAGGCCATCGCGGTAGCCGAGGCCAACAAGTTGGGCATTCCCATCGTCGCGTTGGCCGATACCGACAGCGACCCCGACCTAATCGATCACATCATCCCCGGTAACGACGACGCCATTCGTTCCATCCAGCTGGTTACCAGCCGCATGACCGACGTCATCATCGAAGCCCGCGGCGGCGACGAAGAGGCCGCCGAAGAAAAACCCGCTGAGGTTGCCGAAACCGAAGCCAAGAAGGAGGAAGAATGAGTAGCCAGATCGAGCTGATCAAAAAGCTTCGCGCCGCTACCGGTGCCGGCATGATGGACGTCAAGAAGGCTCTCGAAGAGGCTGACTGGGACGCCGACAAGGCGATCAAGATCCTGCGCGAGAAGGGCGCCGTAAAGGCCGCCAAGAAGGCCGAACGCGAAGCCCGTGACGGCATCGTCACCAGCTACATCCACCACAACAAGCGCGTTGGCGTTCTGGTGGAGCTCAACTGCGAAACCGACTTCGTCGCCCGCACCGAAGACTTCCAGCAGCTCGGTAAGGACATCGCCATGCACATCGCCATGGCCGCTCCCAAGTACGTTAGCGCCGACGAGGTTCCAGCAGAAGAGCTGGAGCGCGAAAAAGAGATCTATCTCCAGGCAGCTCTCAACGAGGGCAAGCCCGAGAACATCGCCCAGAAGATTGCCGAGGGGCGCATCAAGAAGTACCTGCAAGAGGTGGCCCTGCTCGAGCAACCTTTCGTCAAGGACGACAAGATCACCGTAGGCGAGCTGATCAAGCAGGCCATCGGCAAGATCGGCGAGAACATCGTAGTGCGCAGGTTCTGCCGCTTCGAGCTGGGAGCCTAAACCCTCTTTGCCCCGACTCCCCGCAACGCGGGGAGTTTTTCATGCTCCATCCGTTATGCTCGTATAAGGAGGTGGTCGTTGAAATACAGGAGGATTCTCCTAAAGCTTTCCGGCGAGTTCTTGGGGGCCGAAGACGGTCGTGGCTTCTCCCCCGAAGCCACCCACGCCCTGGCCCGCGAGGTGGCCGCCGCCAAGCAGGTCGGCGTCGAGATGGGCATCGTCGTCGGCGCGGGCAATATCTGGCGCGGCACCAGGCAGGGCATGGGCATGGACCGCGCCACCGCCGACTACATCGGCATGCTGGCCACCGTGATGAACGCGCTCGCCCTGCAAGACGCCCTCGAGGCCGCGGGCCTGGAAACGCGCGTACAAACCGCACTGACCATTACCGAGGTAGCCGAGCCGTACATCCGCCGCAAGGCGCTGCGCCACCTCGAGAAGGGGCGCGTAGTCATTTTCGGCGGCGGCACCGGCAACCCCTTCTTCTCGACGGATACCGCCGCGGCTCTGCGGGGTCTCGAGATCGGCGCCGACGCCGTTCTGATGGCCAAGAACAAAGTAGACGGCGTTTACGACGACGACCCCCGCCGCAACCCCAACGCCCGCCGCTTCGACGAGCTCGACTACCTGGAGCTCATTTCCCGCAACCTGCAAGTGATGGACGCTACCGCGGTCAGCCTCTGTATGGAAGCCGGTTTACCGATTATAGTTTTCGATATATTCAAACCAGGGGCGCTCGAGGCCGCACTCAAGGGTGAACGCGTAGGCACTATAATTCACGCAAAGGACGGGAGGTAGTGCATGTTCAAGGAGCTTCTCAAAGAAACCCGCAGCCACATGCAGAAAACCCTGGAAATCTATGAGGGCCACTTGGCCACCTTGCGCACCGGGCGGGCCAACCCGGCGCTACTAGAGAACCTCAAGGTCGATTATTACGGCACTCCCATGCCCCTCAACCAGATCGCCAGCATTACCGCCCCCGACGCCCGAACCCTAGTGGTGCAGCCCTGGGACCAAAACGCAATGCCCCTCATCGAAAAGGCCATTCGCGATTCGGACCTGGGCCTCAACCCCAATAACCAGGGTGAGGTCATCTTCGTCAACATTCCCACCCTCACCTCCGAACGCCGCAAGGAAATTCTCAAAGCGGCCAAGAACTACGCCGAAGAGGCACGCGTTGCAGTCCGCAACGTCCGCCGCGACGCCCTCCACCACATCAAGCGCATCGCCGACGAAAACCACGTTTCCGAAGACGAGGTAAAACGGATCGAAGCGGAGGTCCAGGAGCTGACCGATTCTTTCATCGAAAAAATCAACGAGATTCTGGAGGCCAAGGAAGAGGACATCAGCGCCGAATGAGCATCCCCCGCCACGTGGCCATAATCATGGACGGCAACGGCCGCTGGGCCGAGGCCCGTGGCCTGCCACGCTTTCGTGGCCACCTGGCCGGCCAGGACGCCATTCGTGAGGCGGTTAACGGCGCTCTCGACGCCGGCGTCGAATGGCTCACTCTGTTCGCCTTTTCCACCGAAAACTGGCGCCGCTCGAGCGAGGAGGTTAAGGCCCTCTTCGAGCTCTTCGAGATCGTATTGCGCGAAGAAACCCCGCAACTGGTCGAGAACGGCGTGCGCGTGTTCATCATCGGCGAACGTGAGGGTCTGCCTTCTTCCCTAAAAGAGGCTATATCCGAGGCGGAGCACATATCTCGCAAGCAAAGCAAGCTGAATCTGGTCGGCGCCCTCAATTACGGCGGCCGTCAAGAAATACTCAACGC
>JALVWZ010000118.1 GCA_027023115.1 Thermaceae bacterium | reverse complement strand
CCCGTCACGACGGCGAACTGGTGCTGGTGCACGGCGGTGGCCCGAAGATTGGCGAGGCTTTGGCGAGCCACGGGTTCGCGACCCGCTTCGTGGACGGGCTGCGGGTGACCCCGCCCGAGCAGCTCGAGGTGGTCGAGCGGGTGCTGACCCAGATAGGCAAACAACTGGCCGACCGCTTCTCGCGGCTGGGGCGGCTGGCGGTGGCCCTCTCCGGCCGCGACGCCCGCCTGCTCGGCGCCGAGCCGCTGGCGGCGGAGCTGGGGCGCGTCGGGCGCATTACCGGCGTCAACACCTCGATTTTGCTGACCCTCCTCAACCGCCACCTGACGCCGGTGGTCAGCCCGATAGCGGTCGGTAAGGACGGCGCTTACAATGTCAACGCCGACGAGGTGGCCGCGGCGGTGGCCGGCTGCCTGGCCGAGCCGCTGGTCTACTTCACCGACGTTCCCGGCGTGCTGCGCGACCCACAAGACCCGAACAGCCGCATCGGCACGCTGACCGCCGCCGAAGCCGAGGAGCTGATAGAAAGCGGCGTCATCAGTGGCGGTATGATCCCCAAGACCACCGCCGCTTTGCGGGCAATCGAACTTGGCGCGCCCTGGGCGCTGATCGCCCCCGGTGGCGACGGTTCCCTGGCCGGCGTGCTGGCCGGCAAGCTGGGCACCAGGATCGTGCCGGAAAAAGTTTCGCGGGCGTTATAATCGCTCCACGCCCGTAACTGGGCCAAGGAGGCAACATGAACCTACGCAACCTGACCGTTTTGGTCATCCTTCTATTGGTCGCCCTCTTCGCGGCGCTCAACTGGCAGCTCATCAACGCCCCCGCCGAGATAAACCTAGTATTTACGCGCATTTCCGCGCCGGTAGGGGTAATCCTGCTGTCGGTAATCGCTCTTTTGAGCGTGCTTTACTTCATCTTCCTGGCGATGATCGAAACCAGCGCCCTGCTAGAGGTGCGCCGCTACGCCCGCGAGGTGGAACAGGCCCGCAAACTGGCCGACAAGGCCGAAGCCAGCCGCTTCGCCGAGCTGAAGAAGTTTCTCGAGGCCGAGCTGGAAAACATTAAGACCAATCAACAAGGCCTGCGCCAGCACGTTTCCGGCACCGTCGAGGAAGCGCGGGCGTCCCTCTCGCTGGAGCACGACACCCTCAAGTCGCAGCACGGCGAGCTGGGCCAGCGCATAGACGGCAAGGCGGAGATGCTCAAGTCGGAGCTGCTGGGCCGCCTGCAAAGGGCCGAAGAAGCGCTTAGCGCCGAGATCGAGCGGGCCGGCAATACCCTTTCCTCGTACATTGGCGAAGTCGAAGACCGCCTCGTCGGCCGCATCGAAGAAGCCGACGATAACGGCTAAATACAACCTGGAGCGCGGCCGTGTCGCATGAAGGCGCCCTGCTGCTGACCATCGCCTGGGCGGTGGGCCTGGGGCTGGCGGGGCAGTTGCTGGCTCACCGGCTCAAGCTGCCGGCGATCGTGCTGCTCCTGTTGCTGGGGCTTTTGGCCGGCCCCAGCGTGCTTGGTTGGGTCCACCCCGAAATGATGGGGGAAGGCCTGGGGGTGCTGGTAAAACTGGCGGTGGCGATCATTCTGTTCGAGGGGGCGCTGAGCCTGCGCCTGGAAGACCTGCGCCACGCCGCCGCCGAGGTACGCGGGCTGATCACCACCGGCGTGGCGGTGACCTGGCTGCTGGCCACCCTGGCAGCGCGCTGGCCGGGCGGCCTGAGCTGGCCGCTGGCGCTCGTTTTTGGGGCGCTGGTGACGGTGACCGGCCCGACCGTGGTGCAGCCGCTGCTGCGGCGGGTGAGCGTGCCGCGGCGGGTCAAGGCGGCGCTCGAGGGAGAGGCCATCCTGATAGACCCGGTGGGCGCCATCCTGGCGGTGGCGGTGATGGACGCGGTGTTGGGCTACTACGGCGCCCACCACCTCACCTGGTACGGCGCGCTCTGGGCCTACTTCGGCCGCATCCTGGTGGGCGCGGTCTGTGGTGTGGCCGGCGGCTGGCTGCTCTCGAGGCTGCTGCGGCGGCACGACTGGGTGCCTTTGGAGCTGCGCAACCTGGTGGCCCTGGCCGGCGTTTGGGTGGTCTTCGCCATAGCCGAGGCCCTGTTGCCCGAATCCGGACTAATGGCGGCGGTGGCCATGGGCCTGGTCTTCCAGCGGGCCGAGGTCCCCGAAGAAAGACGGCTGCGCAACTTCAAGGAACAGCTGACCGTGCTCGGCATCAGCGTGCTCTTCATTCTGCTGGCGGCCGACCTGCCCCTCGAAACGGTACGCGCCGCCGGCTGGCCGGCGCTCTGGGTGGCGCTGCTGCTGGCGCTGGTGGTGCGGCCGGCGGCGGTCTTCTTGGCCACGCGGCGTACCTCGCTGACCGCAGCCGAGCGGGCCTTCATCGCCTGGATCGGGCCGCGCGGCATCATCGCCGCCTCGGTGGCTTCGCTCTTCGCCCTCTACCTGAACAACGCGGGTCTTGCCGGCGGCAACGACCTGCTGGCCTTCGTTTTCGTGACCATCTTCCTGACCGTGACCCTAGCGGGGCTGACCGCGCCGCTGCTAGCGCGGCTGCTGGGTCTTAGCAGTCAAGCGGGGAGGTTGGCAATAGTGGTCGGCGCGGGGCCGCTGGGCCGCAGCGCCGCCCGCCTGCTGGCCGCGCACGGCCGCCAGGTGGTGCTGGTGGACCACAACCAAAGCCTGGTCTGGGCCGCCCGCCGCGAGGGCCTCGAGGCCGAGCAGGGCAACGCCCTGGAAGAGGACACTCTGGCCCACCTGGGCGCCGACGAGGCGGAGACGCTACTCGCGGCCACCAGCAACCCCGAAGTAAACGTGTTGGTGGTGCAGATCGCCCGCGAGGAGTTTCACACGGCCCGCGCCTACCCGGTCATAGACGCCGCTGGAAAGGGCGTCAGCGCGCGTTTGGTGGAACAGGTTGGCGGTCGCATTGCTTTTGGTCGGCCTCTGGACGTGCGCGAATGGGAACACGCCCTGGAACACGGCGCGGTCACCTTCACCTGGGAGGTGCCGGCCGACCTGGGCGCGGTGGGGGAGCTCGATCTGCCCGAGTTCCTGCTGCCGCTGGTGCGCCTGCGCGGTGAGGACGCCGAGATCGTTCACGCCGGCCAGACCTGGGAGGCGGGCGAGAAGGTGATTTTCGCCAGCCGCCAGGACGAGGCCGCGGCGCGCCGGGCCCTTGCCACCCTCGGCGGAGGCGCAGAGTGAGCCGGAGCGATTATCTGCCCGAACACCTCGACCTGGGCGTAGGCGATAGCAGCGGCTACCGCGTCTTCTGGGACGGGGCGCGGCTAGTCTGGCAGCGAACGACGGCCGCCGGCGACGTTCTGGCCGAAGAAGTGCTCGACCCGGAACCGGAGCGCTGGCGGGCGTTCTGGGACG
>JALVWZ010000117.1 GCA_027023115.1 Thermaceae bacterium | reverse complement strand
GTTGGCAAGGAGATATGGAGAGCGGCAGGAAAGGCCGAGCAGCTTGAGGAGGCGGGAGCAGGCGACTCTACGGTCAAGGAACGCCTACGAAAGCTCAAGCTGGCAGAGGCGCTTAGGGAACGCGAGGTTGACTGGTCCGAGATAAAAGAGCTGGTAGGCATCAGCCGAGCCACCTACTACCGCTGGCAGAGGAGCCTAAAGGAAGAGGGGCTAAAGGGCTTGGCCCCCAAACCCAGACGGCCTAGACGCCTACGGCAGAAGGTCTACTGGACGCCCGGACTGCTCATTTGGATAGAAGCCCTAAGAAAGCAGCACCCCACCTGGGGCAGGTGGCCCATCTGGCTGACTCTGAGGAAGCAGAGCTTTCAAAGTCAAAGTCAAGGTCAAGGTCAAGGTCAAGGTCAAGCTCAAGCTCAAGGTCAAGGTCAAGGTCAAGGTCGAATTCAAGGCTGCCAGATAAGCGAGCGCACCGTAGGCCGCATCCTGGCCTACCTGGAAAGGTGGGGAAGGGTGGAAAGCGTAGCCTCCTTCCTGGCCCGGGCAAGGCGGGGCAAGCTGAGGAGAAGGAAGAGGAGGCCCTACGCCCAAAGGAAGCCCAGAGCTTACCAAGTCAACCACCCTGGTGACCTGGTCCAGATAGACACCCTCACCGTTACCCTGGGCCCCGGGGAAGTCATCAAGCACTTTTCGGCCGTGGACCTTTCCACCCGCTTCTCCCTGGCCGAAGTCCATACCCGGGCTACCGCCAACCTGGCGGCGGGCTTTCTATCCGTACTCCTTGCCAGGCCGAACTTCCTACCAACCCTTTCCCCGTCAGGGCCATACAGATGGACGGCGGCAGCGAGTTCATGGCCGAGTTTGAAGAGGCCTGCCAGCAACACAACGTTCAACTCTTCGTCCTCCCACCCAGGAGCCCCAAGCTGAACGGTCACGTCGAAAGGATGCAGCGGACCTTCAGAGACGAGTTCTACACCCAGCCCTTGCCTACCCGTATCCCCGAGCTACAACGAGAACTCAACGCCTACCTGGACTACTACAACAGACGAAGGCCCCACCGCTCCCTGGATGGCCTGGCTCCCCTGGAGTTCCTGGCTAAGATGCAGGGCGAGATGGGGATGGGGTGAAGAGTGAAAGAGAAGTAAGGGTGAAAGACGAGATTAGAGAAGGGGCGGATAGGATGCAGGAGGAGTCGGTCCCCGAGGGTGGGGAGTCTCAGATGTAGTGGCCAATTACAGGGGGTGGTGCAAAGTGGTCCGCGGGCACTATGCTGAGGAGCATGCACCCGGTGGAGATCATCGAAAAGAAGCGCGACGGCAACGAACACAGTGCCGCCGAGCTACGCGAGTGGATAAACGCCTACGTGGCCGACGAGGTACCCGACTACCAGATGGCCGCCTGGTTGATGGCCGTTTACTTTCAGGGCATGACGCCACGCGAGACCGCCGAGCTGACGCTGGCCATGGCCCACTCGGGGGAGGTGCTCGACCTCTCGGGCCTGGGCAAGACCGTAGACAAGCACTCCTCCGGCGGCGTGGGCGACAAGACGACGCTGGTGGTGGCCCCAATTTTGGCGGCCGCCGGGTTGGTGGTGGCCAAGATGAGCGGCCGCGGGCTGGCTCACACCGGTGGCACCATCGACAAGCTGGAGAGCATACCCGGTTGGCGGGCCGAGCTCAGCGACGAGGAGTTCATGCGGCAGGCGCGCGAGGTGGGTCTGGTGGTCGCCGGACAGTCCAAGAACCTGGCCCCCGCCGATGGCAAGATGTACGCCCTGCGCGACGTGACCGGCACCGTCCCCTCGATTCCACTGATCGCCAGCTCGATCATGTCGAAAAAGCTGGCCGCCGGAGCGCGGATCATCACCCTCGACGTCAAGGTGGGCAAGGGTGCTTTCATGAAAGACCTCGAGCACGCCCGCGAGCTGGCGCGTTTGATGGTTTCCATCGGCCGTCACGCCGGCCGCGACGTGCGGGCGGTGCTGAGCCAGATGGACCAGCCCCTGGGACGGGCGGTAGGCAACGCCATCGAGGTGCGCGAGGCCATCGCCACCCTGCGGGGCGAGGGGCCGACCGACCTTTCCGAGCTTTCGCTGGCGTTGGCGGAAGAGGCGCTGGCGGCCGCGGGGCTCGATACGGCTCGCGCCCGTGAGGTTTGGGAGAGCGGGGCGGCGCTGGCCAAGCTGCGGGCCTTCATCGAGGCCCAGGGCGGCGACGGGAGGGTAGTCGAAGACCCCGAACTGCTGGAGCTGAGCGCAGAAACGAGCGAGTTGCGGGCGCCGGAGAGTGGCGTGGTGACCGAACTGGACGCCTACCGGGTGGGCATCGCCACCCTGCGTTTGGGTGGCGGCCGCGAGCGCAAGGAAGACGCCATAGACCACGGCGTGGGCGTTTACCTGCTCAAGAAGATTGGCGATTCGGTGCGGCAGGGCGAGGTGCTGGCGCGCGTACACCACCGCGGCGGACGCGGTCTGGAGGAGGCCCGGCGGCTGTTGGCGGAGGCCTACCGCTTTGGAGGGGAGGCGGCAGCACCGCCGTTGATCCTTGACGTGGTGGCCTGAACGCCTTGACCCAAAAACCGCGGCGTGCAATGCTGAGATAGGGAGTGTGTTCCTTTTTATGAGACGACGGGTTAGCGAACGCTATACCATCTTGATAGCGCGTACCGGCAAAGAGCCGCGTGCGCTCAGCTTCAGGCCCGTCGTCGTCTTGCTGGTGGCCCTGGTTTTCGTCGGTTGGGCGGGCGTTACCGGTTATTTTTACGCCCGCGCGGCGGCTCTCAGGAACACCGAGGCGCGCCTGGCTCAGCTTTCGGAGCAGGCGCGTGAGCTTTCGCTGCAACTCAGCCGGGAGCAAAGCCGCAACGACGCCCTGGCCGGCGAGGCGGCGACGATGCTCAAGCAGCTGGACCAGCTCGAGAGCCAGATAGACCGCCTGCGCGAGCGCGCCGGACTGCCCAAGCTCAAGGTCACGCCGACGCGCGGCGAAAAGACCGGCGGCGACGGTCAGGGCGGCGGCATCCCCCTGGATACCGAAGACATGCTCAAGCTCACCGCCGAGCGCCTGAAGGCGCTTACCGGCAACCTGAGCAGCAAGATCGAACCGGCCTTGGAACAAACCCTGGCCAGAGAAGCCGCCCGACCGGTTGGCTACCCTCTTAGGGTAAAAACCTACATCGCCTCCGGGTTCGGAACCCGTCGCAACCCCTTCGGCCGCGGTTACGAGTTTCACGACGGGGTAGATTTCCCCGCCTGGTACGGTACGCCCATCTACGCCACCGCCCCGGGTAAGGTCATCGAGACCGGTTGGTCGAACATTTACGGCTATCACGTCAAGATCGACCACGGCTTCGGTTACCGCACCCTCTACGGGCACATGTCCAAGATCCTGGT
>JALVWZ010000116.1 GCA_027023115.1 Thermaceae bacterium | reverse complement strand
ACTTCGAGAGCCTGGAGCCAGACGTAGCAGACCGCATTCGCGAAATAGACCTGGCCGAAGAGCGGCGGCGCCTGGAGCGTCTGCGCGAACAATATCCCGCGGTCTGGGACGCCGAAAGCGTAAAAGAACTGCGGAGCGCCGTGGAGGGCCAGCTCGACAAGGGCGAGCTGGCCGGAGAAATGCTGAGCCAGCTGCAACTGGCCCTCGATGACGCTGCCAAAGACGCCCTGGCCGAGGCTCGCGCCCGCTACGAGTGGCTTTCGGAACGCCTGCGCAGCCTTGACCTCGAGGGCGGCCTATCTACTGGCCGCGCCCGCAGCCAACTGGAACTAATCAAAGAAAGCCTCGACATGGGCGTTCTCCCCGGCGACCTGGAGGAGGCGGAGCGTCAAATACGCTCCCTGGAAGAAGACTTGGTCAAGCGCCGGGCCGAGGAAGCCCGCCAGGCGCGCACCCTGGAAGAGGCCAAGAGCCTGCTCAAGAACGCCCGGGAAGCCCTCAAAGACGAAGACCTGCCGGAACTCTCCGGATTTCGCGAGCGGCTGGCGTTGCTCGAGGCGGGTATTTCCGCCGGCGAGGTGGACGAAGCCCTCTTGGCCCGCGTCAAGGCCGAGCTGCCGGAGGTTCTCGAGCAGATTGCCCGCGCCGGCGAGGCCACCAAGGCCCTCCGGGCGCGTCTGATTGCCGACCTGGAGTCGCTTCCACCCTTCGAAGCCATCAAGTCGGCCGCCGGCAGCCTGCGTCCCCAGGTGGAGGAGCTCTCACCAGAGGAGTTCGAAAAGGCCGTCGCCGGGCTGCGCCAGAAAGCTATGGAACTAAGCCGCGCCGAACTCGACGAGCTGGCCAAACGGGCCGCCGCCTTCGGCGCGGACACCAGCGCCATAGACGCGGCCCGAGCCGCGCTGGAAGAGGGCCGGTTCTTCAATCCGGAAAACCTGCGCAGCCAGGTAGAAGCCGCCGTAGCCGCCAGACGCCAACAGATCAAGCAAGCGCTCGAAAGCCTGGCCGCCGCCGCCAAGCGCCTCGAGGGCATGGGCGGTGAAAAGCTGCTGGCCGAGATATCCTCGGCTGCGGGCCAGCTCGACGAGCGCGTCCCCGACCTGGCAACCCTCAAGACCAAGCTCGAGGCCCTCTTGCAAAAACGCGAAGAGCTGCGCGGCGAACTGGGCAAGCGTTATCAGGAGGTGCGTGGACGCTTCGAGAAAGCGCGCAGCGTTGGCGGCGAGACCGCTTACAAGACCCAGGCGCTTATCGGTTTTCTCGACAAGGGCGCCGCCCGCCTGGACCGCCTCGGCACCAGCGGGCTGCTGGAGTTCGAGCGCGCCCTGGGCGAGGCTGAAAAACTGGTGGCGGCACTCGAAGAAGAGTACGCCGCCGCCAAGCAGGTGGCCGAGCAGCTGCAAGGCGCCGACCTGGACGACCTATTGGGCGTCTTCGATTCTCCCCCGCCAGAACAGAAAGAACCGGAGCAACCTCCAGCCGAGCCGGAGCCGGACGCGGCTACCCCAGACGCGGACGACGGTCTGGAACCCTTCCGCATCCGCGGCGTCCTCTGGGCTCATCTGATAACGCCCCAAACCGCCAGCAACCCCGACGTGGACGTGGAGCTCGTCAAGGCCCTCGGCGAAGACCTGGAAATGCTCCGCCAGGAAGTGGGCGCCGGCAAGAGCCGCGCTACCGTCGTCACCCTCCCCGAACACGTGCTCCTCATCTCACCGCACCGGCAGGGGCAGCTGGTCTTGTTGGCCAAAAAAGCCCTGCTATCACGGTTGGTCGCCCTGGTGGACCGCTACCAGCAGCAAGCGTCTTGATAGAACTAGCCGACGAACGCGCCACTCACGAGCTGGCCCGCCGCCTGGTCGCCGCCCTGCCCGCCGGCAGCGTGGTCTTGCTGCGTGGACCCCTCGGCGCCGGCAAGACGACCCTCGCCCGTTACGTCGCCCTCGAGCTGGGCTTTGAGGGCCGGGTCACCAGCCCAACCTACACCCTGATGCACACCTACCCAACGCCGGCCGGCCCCGTGCTGCACGTGGACGTCTACCGCCTGCCCGACCCCCGGCAGATCTACGACCTCGGCCTGGACGAGGCCGCCGCCACGGCCCGTTTGACCCTCATCGAATGGGGAGAACCAAAAGACTTTCCCGGGGCGCTGGAGGTAGAGCTCCAGCCGCTAAGCGAAAACGTACGCCGCGTCACTCTCCGCGCTCAAGACCCGCGCCTGAAGGAAGTTGCCAGGCAGATGACAGAAGAGATGCGAACGCGGGGCTAACCCAGCGCCGCCATAACCGCCTGCTCCACCGCTTCCTGAACCAGCAAAGACAGCACCCCCAGCGGCGCCGGGGCGCCGGCAGCGGTGGTGAGCACGAAGGCGGCGTCACCGTCCCAGGGGGTATGCGAGGGGCGCACCACCCGCGCCAGCGCCGTCTGCGCCGCGTTGGCCAGCATGCGCGCTTCGCTTTTCTGCAGCGGGGCTTCCAGGCCAACGGCCAGCAGAGTGGTGTGCTCACCAGCGCGCAGATTGGCGCTCAACCAAGCGGCGCGGTCGCCATGTCCGGCCAGAAGGCGACCGTCGGGCGAATACACGTCGCCCACCGGGTTGACCACTGCCAGCGCCCCAACCCGCACCTCTCCCGCCCGCACCAAGGCGCTGCCCTGGCCGGTGGGAACCGGCCTCAGGTACTTGCCGCAGCTGGCGCCGGCACCGGCGCCCACCGCGCCCGGTAGTACCGGCGCTTCGCTGGCGGCGTCCGCCGCCTGGTAGCCGGCTTCGGCGTTGGGCCAGGCAACCTCGCCCAGGAGGTAGTCGTAGATCACCGCCGCCGGCACTATCGGCACCGCCGCCTTCGCAGTGGGGTGGCCAATGCCGCGCTCGAAAAGGTAGCGCATAACACCGTCGGCAGCGGCCAGGCCGGGAGCCGAGCCGCCGGTCAAGACCAGGCCGTGAATCCGCTCCACCTTTTTCTGGGGCTCGAGCAACACTGCCTCGCGGGTGCCCGGCGCCGGGCCCAGAAAGCTGGCCGAGGCCACGCAACCCTCGGCGGGGCACAGGATGACCGTCACGCCGGTTGCCGCCCGCGAGTTGGTCCAATGCCCCACCCGGAACCCGGGGATAGCGGTCAGGGTTGTATTCACGCCTTCACCCTACCGCGAACGCCTCCCGCGCACAAAACCCGCTCTCACCGCCAACGTCACCAATTACTGCCGCGCCCTTTGACGTAAGATGCACCGGTCAGAGCGTGCCGACTTCCTGAATAGCCTCATCAGAGCAACGGCCACAATCCCTTGGCGGTTTTTGTAAGCAGACATTTGCAGCCAAGCTGGAAGTTGAGGAGAAATAAAGCTCAGCGAGCGCCTAGGGTTCTTTGACAATGTAGGCATACACGCGCAAGCGAATGC